>JAIEDW010000272.1 GCA_029067805.1 Lachnospiraceae bacterium | reverse complement strand
GGACTGGCAGAGAGCAAAATGGGGAAACTTTGCTTCATTTTTCATTAAGTTCGGAGAAAAGATGGCGGCAAAATATGCGGATGAAGTGATTGTTTTATCCGAAAATTTGAAACAGTATTTTAAAGATACGTATGGGCGGGAAACCGTTTTTATTCCGAATGCTATTGATAAGCCGGAATGCTTGGAAGCGGAATTGATTACAGAGAAATTTGGATTGCAAAAAAATAATTACTTTCTGTTTTTGGCGAGAATTGTACCGGAAAAAGGTGTGCATTATCTGATTGAAGCATTTCGTCAGATGAAGACAGATAAGAAATTAGTCATTGCGGGAGGCAGCAGTCAGGCAATAGAATATATGCAAAAAGTACATCGTATGGCGGCGGAAGATGAGCGTATCATCATGACAGATTTTGTGCAGGGCCGTGTACTTGAAGAATTGTACTCCAATGCCTATGCTTTTGTTCTTCCAAGTGATGTGGAGGGTATGGCAATCAGTCTTTTAGAAGCAATGAGTTTCGGCTGTTGTTGTCTTGTCAGTGATATTTGTGAGAACGTAGAAGTTGTGGAAGATAAAGCGGTTACTTTTGAAAAAAGCAATGTCAAAGATTTGCAGGAAAAGATGGAATATCTGTTAGAGCATCCTGAGATCGTAGAAGAGTATAAGAGACAGAGCAGTGATTTTATCTGTAATAAGTATAACTGGGATGATGTTGTGGAAGAGACATTACAGGTTTATCAAAGGTGAGGCACATTATGAAAATTTTACTCGTCAATAAATTCCTGTATCCAAATGGTGGGTCGGAAACATACATTTTTGAATTGGGAAAACAGTTACAGAAAATGGGACACGAAGTGCAGTATTTCGGTATGGAGCATGAGGGAAGGATTGTGGGAAACAATGCGGGGGGTTATACTTCCAATATGGATTTTCACAGCGGAAAACTGCAGAAACTTCTCTACCCGTTTAAAATTATTTATTCTAAAGAGGCAAGAAAGAAAATCCGGATTGTTTTGGATGATTTTGCACCGGATGTTGTGCATCTGAATAATATTAATTTTCAGATTACGCCCTCGATTCTTTATGAAATAAAAGAGTATGAGAAGAAAAATAATAAGCCAGTTAAAATCGTCTATACGGCACACGATTATCAGTGGGTCTGTCCGAATCATATGATGATGATTCCGTCTGCGGGAGCGCTTTGCTTTGCCTGCCGCGGCGGAAAATTCGGTGCCTGTACAAAAAACAGATGTATCCATAATTCCCGGATAAAAAGCCTGCTTGGAACGATAGAAGCCGGGTATTATAAAAGGCGGAAAAGCTATGATATGGTTGATACCATTATCTGCCCAAGCGCTTTTATGAAAGAACAGTTAGATTCGGATGATGTATTACGGAAAAAAACAATAATGCTTCATAACTTTGTTACACCTGCGGAAGACGAAATCGGCACATGGGAGACAATAAAACCCCGTCTGCCGGAGCGTTATGTACTCTATTTCGGACGGTTTTCTGAGGAAAAAGGCGTTAAGACACTTTTAAAAGTCTGTCAAAACATGACAGAAGTGTCATTTGTATTTGCAGGAACAGGACCGCTTACGGAAGAAGTTTCGCGGATACCGAATATACGGAATGTAGGATTTGTCAGAGGCAAGGCGTTAAAAAAACTGATTGCCGGTGCGGAATTTTCTCTGTATCCTTCGCAGTGGTATGAAAATTGCCCGTTTTCCGTTATGGAATCACAACTATACGGTACGCCGATGATTGCGTCCTCTTTAGGTGGTACGCCGGAACTGCTGCAGGATGGCATGACCGGAGAGCTTTTTGAGGCCGGAAACGCTGCAGAATTAAAAGAAAAAATTGCAAGGCTTTGGGAGCACCCGGAAATCTGTGATAAATACCGTGAAAACTGTAAAAATATAAAATTCGATACAATTGAGGAATATTGTGGTAAAATAGTGAGGAAAGTGTATACATAGGTCATGCTTGCATGAAACTATGTATACACTTGACGAACATCCGTCATGAGCAAGAAGCATGAAGTGCGGATTGCGAATGATGGCAAATGCGTAGCATTTGATTTTACCATGAACTAGATAGAGGGAAAAATTATATGGCAAGAAGAACATTATATGGAACTGTTATCGTGACGTATCGCTGTAATGCCCACTGCAATATGTGCGACTGTTTTCGTGACCCAACCAGACCGGAAGAAGAGATTACGTTAGAAGATATCAAAAAGCTGCCGGAAATGGCATTTACGAATATAACCGGAGGAGAGCCTTTTATCAGACAGGACATTCCGGACATTGTAAGAGAACTGTATAAGAAATCTGACAGAATTGTCATTTCTACCAACGGCTATTTTACAGACAGGATTATTGCGCTCTGCAAAGAATTTCCGAAAGTAGGCATTCGTATCAGCATTGAGGGGTTGCAGGCAACGAATGATGCCATAAGAGGGATTCCCGATGGGTTTAACAGAGGCTATACTACGCTGAAAACATTGGTTGAGATGAAGCATCCGGACGTTGGATTTGGTATGACGGTGCAGGATATGAATTGTGAAGATTTGGTGCCGCTTTACAATATCGCCAATGATATGGGCATGGAATTTGCGACGGCAACGCTGCATAATTCCTTTTATTTCAGAAAGACAGACAATAAGATTGATGATAAATACAAAGTCGCACAGAACTTTGAGAAACTGATTAACGAGCTTTTGAAGAGCAAATCCCCGAAGAAGTGGTTCCGCGCCTACTT
>JAIEDW010000271.1 GCA_029067805.1 Lachnospiraceae bacterium | reverse complement strand
TGCCAAGGTTGAGGACAATGCCATAAATACACGTATATATTTACATGTTTACTCTGTGCATTTGCGTAGAGATTTCTTTACTGACACCATAAGTTACTTCTGCGGTAATGCGGTAGATGCTTGTATACTCTGCGCCGTTTAACAAAAATCCTGTGATTTCAAAGTCATGCAGCCCTGTCAAAGATATCACATTGATGATATTTTTCTCTGCAAACGGCTCTACCCACATCATAATCGGTGTTCCCTCTACTGTGTCCAATGCATCATTCGTATGCTCAATTCCTTTTCCATCACCATAAAAATAAAGATGCTCAGATAGCATGTTGCTTGGCAGCCAAATAGATTTATTGTACTGTTCCGCCTCTCCATCATTATCCAAATCGCACTGGTATTCGTACTCTTCCATGAGTGAGCTTTCTTCACTGATTCCATCGATATTTTTGTATTCGTCAATCATTTCCTTAAAGTGAAGGCTGTTCTCAAATATGTTTTCCGCAAATGCCCTGTACTCCTCTCCTGCGCATTCTGCCAGCCTGATGTCATATTCTTCGGGAAAGAGCGTCAGATCTGCCGTCTGCACCTGAACTCCGTCCACATAACACGCAATACCGAAACCGCTGTAAATTTTCTTGTTGTGATCATAAAGCGTGCGGCATAGATAGTTTTTTCCGTCATAGGAAATGATGGCAAATTCTTCTTGTACTGCATCATAACTGCTTGTCTTCTGATATGTACCGTCTTCCTGACCTTTATAAAAAACGTATTCCGTAAAACCAGCCGTACCGCCAAAATATTCTTCGGCGACAATATCCATAATGCCGTCATTATCAGCGTCAGCCATTACCATAATGTAATTGCCTGCACAGACTTCTGCCTCTACCAAATCACAACGCATGGCAAGATTGTCTTTGGCAATCGCCGAAACCTCATCTCTTGTTAATTCCCTGTCATTCGCCAGTTCTTCCATGGTTTCCAGCTCCACTCCATCAAGCATGGCTTTTGTGATTATGTCCAAAAGCGCCTGTGGAATATATTCTTCGCTTTCCTGATCGTAGTCTATGGTATGAAGGCGGCCGTCGTTTTCTTCGAGAACCATTCCGGCATAAAACTGCCGGTACAGCTTCTGCACCTCCATGCGGTTTTGTTCCCAATCCTCTCTTGTGAATGTTTTGTCAAACAATATATTGGAGAGACTGCCTTCATATGCGGAGATCCTTACATCTTTGCCGCGTACCTCTGCGATGCATTCACGCTGTTTCACTAATGCTGCGCCCTCCCACTTCCAGAGGATTTCTGTATAGTCACCATCATCCCAAGAAGTCGTGCCTTCTACGTCTCTTACATAGTCAAAATCGTATCTCCAAATCGTCTCTGTCTCCGGAAAGAATCTTGTATACCATGAATACTCTGAAAAATCCTCAGGAATCTGTGTTGCCTCATACTTTTTTTGTTCGGTATTCCAGAGATAAATTCTTGTATCAGATACAACGATATCCGGATATCCGTCGAAATTGCAGTCTTTAAATGAAGGCTCCTTTCTCCATTCCTCATACACAATATTTTGATATATGGAAGAAAAGTATCCATCCCGATACAGGATAAGTACCCGCATTTTGTCTGCAATCGCAGTCTGCAATACCAAAAAAGTCATATCGCTTTCCACATTGCATTTACTGTAAAGCTGTTTCTCATAGCTGTTTCCGTCTTCCAATGCGCACGTGCGGTCTTTCCATTGAACCGCCTTATCATCAAGCAATGCCCCAAAACCGTAATAACTTTCCGCTGAAATTTCTTCCACAATATAGACATCATCCTCGTATATCAGCAGGTAACCTTTTTTATCTGTAGTGAACGTGTATTCGTTATAAGTATACAGATAACAGTGTTCCTCGCCCGAAATATACTGTTCACGGATGGAAACGCCGGGCAGCAGATCCAGCAGCGCACTGATCAATTCCATGATATCGTCATATTCCACATGATAATTTGCAAGCCATATACGCGGCGGAAACGGCTTGCTTCTGTAGAATCCTTCCTTTTCTCTGGCGCTTTCTGCGCCAACCAAATCAATTACAACCGTGCCCCCGTCAGGCTCCTGCTGCTCGACAGTCACGCCGTCAGGCAGTGTGATTTGGAGTTTGCCGTAAGACAGCGTGTTCCCGTCTAATTGTATTTTTGTGTCAAGCAGCGTGAGTTGTGCAAACGATGTATCTGCATTCTCATCTGTATTCTGCATGGCTTGCGTTTCTTCCTGTGAACCTGTGTCCGTGTACGGCGTGTTCTGATTTTGTATCTGCGTCCCCGAATTGCAGCTTGTAAGTAATAGTGCAAACACCATTACAATGAACAGTCCGTTTTTAAAAGGTAAGCTTTTCATGCATATCACACTCCATTGATGCATTTTTCTCATTTTACAGGATATATGCATCAAAGCTGCATCAATCCTTGACAGGATTTATTGTTTTACATATTTGAACGCTCCTGCAAAACTTCATTTGCGCATTCTGCAAGCTTTCCATTATCTTCTTTGGGAACAAGAAACAGGTCAACAGTTTCCGCTGCAATCCCGTCCACATAGCACACGATGCTTATGTGTTCGTTTAATCCATAACCAAAGGGTGTATAATACAATGTACGGCACAAATAGGTTTTTCCATCATAGGATAAGACATCAAACCGCTCCCCTGCAGAAGAATAACTGCTTGTCCTTTGATATGTGCCGTCTTCTTTGCCTTGAAAGAAATCATAGTCCGCAAAACGGTTCGCGTTGCCATAGTATTTCTCCACGATAATATCATTGATACCGTCATTGTCCGCGTCTGTCATTGTCATGATATAATTCTTCATCCACTGTCCCTCAATCAAATCAAGGCGCAGCTCTAAATTATTTTTGGAAACGGATGCCATCTCGTCACTTGTTAATTCATTATCAATCATAAATTCCTGAAGTGTTTCCAGCACCGTATCGTTGAGCATGGCTTTTGCAATTTTGTCCAGAAATGCTTGCGGAATGTATTCCCTGTGTTCCGAATTGTAGTCTACCGGATGAAGCCATTCGTTGTTTTTCTCAGGAAGCATTCCTGCGTAAAACTTCTGATAGCATTTTTGCACCTTTGCGCTATTCTTCTCCCAATCCGTTATCGAAACTGTTTCGTCAAACAGAATGGCTTTGGATTGAGCGTTGTTCTCATACGCCAATATCCGCACATCCTCGTCGCTCTTCTCCACGATACATTCCCGCTTTTTT
>JAIEDW010000270.1 GCA_029067805.1 Lachnospiraceae bacterium | reverse complement strand
AACGCCATAATATATGCCTGCGTTTCCTCATGCCAGTATATCTTGGGATCACGGTTTTCCTTCTCAATTGTGCCCAGACATGGATCGGGCATTTTAGTCAGTGCCTTTCCACCGTCAAGACTGTAAGCGATTTTCTGCGTAAATGCCAAGCCTTTGCTCCACTGATTGGATCCTCCCGCAGCTGTGTAGAAAAACAAGAGCGCATCTTTGGGCAGTCCCAGCAGTTCACGCTCATTTGCTACCGCGCAGCCTGAGTATATCGTGCCGCTTTCATCCGGAAACAGGACCGTATCTTCCTGTTTCCAGTGCAGTAAGTCCGTACTAACCGCATGTCCCCAACTCATGTTTTCCCATGTGATATTGCAAGGGTTATATTGAAAATATAAATGATAAACACCGTTCGCGTAAATCAAACCGTTCGGATCATTCGTCCATCCTGTGTCTGCCGTGAAATGAATCAACGGTCTGCGTTCTTTTGACGCCTCCTGTTTGCCTTCGTTTTTTATCAGGTCCGTAAATGCCTCCGGAGCGTCAATACAGATTAGAATTTCTTTGTCCAGATATTGCTCCATTGGAATTTCCGCAAAATAATCATAAGGGTATTCTTCCGTTTCGGATTCTGCGATCGGAACCTTAAATTCATAGATTTTTTTTCGGAATGTTTCCTCATCGTCCAAAAAAATCTGAAGTTTCCTTTCCTCACAGTCTACACAGATTGGTATATGCAAATAACGTTCTGTGATTTTTAGTTTCCTTTCCATAGCTACTACCTCGCTCATTATCGTATCACATACTCATGCAAAATCTGTTTGGAATGTGTATGTTAATCGATTATCACATTTCTGTTTACATGAGTGTATCATACTTTTTTTTGTTTGGCTATATCTTGGGCTGAAAATATTGAACAGAAATTTTTTGCATGATTTTAGCAGTTTTTTCCAGTTTTATTAAATGTCCACACATTTTAAAAATTGCCGTTCACAATTCGTTCATATTTTTTTGAAAATTTATTCAATAAAAAAACATTGTTTGGACATTTTAATTCTCTATACTGTAATCACAGGCGAAACAAAAATGCCTTGCTAACGAGAGATAATAATACTTAATTAATAACTTTTTCATAATAAATGCCAAGTAGTCCACAGATTACTTGGCATCCTCCCTTTTATGGCATTTTTTTACCCTTTTTCGCTGTGTAGAGGAGATTCTTTATCAATAATTTACAAAATTTTAATAAATATACATTTTTTCCTTGCATACGGTTAAAAAAACATGTATAAATATAATATAAAAGAATATTCCACAGAAGACGCAATGACGCGCCGATTATGGAATATTCTTTTTTTGTGAAACATAAAGCAAACAACAAAAGGAGGAAATTTATGCTTGATCTCATAGCAAAAGTAAACGGCGCCATAAACGGCGTGGTATGGGGAATCCCCATGCTGATCTTAATTATCGGTACCGGCATCTATCTGACGGTACGAACAAAATTTTTTCAGTTGACACATGCGGGTCATGTCAGCTCGAACACCATTGGTGGTGTCTTCAAAAAAGGGAACAGTGTCAAAGACTCCAGCGAAAAGTCATCGATTTCACAGTTCCAGGCGCTCTGTACGGCGCTTGCCGCTACTATCGGCGTCGGTAATATTGCCGGTGTCGCTGCCGCGATCGCTGCGGGTGGTCCCGGAACCATCTTCTGGATGTGGCTTTCGGCGTTCTTCGGAATGATGACAAACTACTCGGAAAACGTGCTCGGTATCTATTATCGAAGAAAGAACAGCCAGGACGAGTGGTGCGGCGGCGCAATGTATTATTTAAGAGACGGACTTGGCTCCAAGAAGGGCTGCGCCGGCATCGGTAAAGCGCTTGCGGTACTTTTCTCACTCTTCTGTGTGCTTGCATCGTTCGGTATCGGAAATATGAGCCAGGTGAATACCATCGCCAAAAACATTACTTCCGTTTTCCGCATTGAAGCGCTTGACCGCACACTGGCATTTGGCGCTACGGAAATAAACCTCTATGCGTTGATTGTCGGCATCATTCTGATGATCCTTGCTGGACTTGTCGTTGTCGGCGGCATTAAGCGAATCGCACAGGTAACGGAAAAGGTCGTTCCGTTTATGGCATGCGCCTACATACTCGGAGCGCTTGTGATCTTTATTTTCAATATCGGAAAAGTCGGCGCCGTATTAGGTTCCATTTTCTCATTCGCATTCGGTTTCCGCGCAATCGGCGGCGCAGCTATCGGTCTTGCGGTAAAGAATGCTGTGACATGGGGCTTTAAGCGCGGCGTGTTCTCGAACGAGGCGGGACTTGGTTCATCCGTAATGGTACACTCCGCATCAAACGTTGTAGAACCCGTAAAACAAGGTATGTGGGGTATCTTCGAAGTGTTTGCGGACACGATCATCGTATGTACGCTCACGGCGTTTTCAATCCTCTCAACGGGACTGATTGACTTACATACGGGAGAAATGCTCTCCGCAAACGAACAGACTGCGCTTGTCAGCGAAGCGTTCGGTACCGTGTTTAATGTCGGCGGCATCAATTTCGGCGGTATGTTCATCGCGATCGCCGTTTTACTCTTCGCATTTTCAACTGTGCTCGGCTGGAGTTACTACGGTACGAAGGCATGGGAGTTTTTATTCGGCACAAAAGCTACGATTATCTACAAGGTTGTTTTCGTGGTATTTATCGTATTCGGCGCAACCATGAGTCTTGACCTTGCCTGGGATATCTCCGATACGTTTAACGGACTGATGGCGCTGCCCAACCTGATCGGCGTGCTGGCGCTTTCCGGTACAGTGTTTAAGATCACGAATAACTATGTTGCGCGTATCTTTAAAAATTCGAACGAAAAACCGATGATTTCCGCTTTTGAAGACATTCAGAAGGAACAGGAAATCAAGCTTGCAAACGAGAAAAATTAATCAATTCACATATGGAATCAAAAAACGCAGTGGGAAATCAAAATCCCGCTGCGTTTTATATTTCTTATTTTTTACACTTCTTTTCCGACGCTGATCAGTCCGCGCCTGTATGCAAGCAGCAACAGCTCCAAGTCATTGATGGTTTCCAAAATGACCTTTCCGTTGTCGGTATCATATACCATCACGCGCTCGCTCTCCGTTTCAAAAAAGTTCGAGGTCGACTCAATATCCTTGTTCTCCGAAAGCACCTTTGCCACGCTCTCAAACGGCTGATG
>JAIEDW010000027.1 GCA_029067805.1 Lachnospiraceae bacterium | reverse complement strand
TCCATTCCACACAGAGCAAATCTCCCTGCTTTGTATGGTCAAGCGCATTTTTCACAATATTACCGACAGCTTCCATCAGCCAGCCGCGGTCGCATAAAAGTGTAATCGTTTCATCACCTGTCAGCCGAATTTCCTTCTCTTCCTGTCCTGCACGATACGCAAACTGTTCCTTGACGCATTCCATCATTTCTGATACATTCTCATTTGTTTTTTCGATGACCATCGTACCCGCATCAAACTTCGTAATCTTTAGCAGATTTTGTACAAGCGTTTCTATTCTGTCCAGCTCCTGTTCGGAAAGATCGGTAAAGGATTTTATCGTCGGCAAATCTTTTGCTTCCTCCTGGATGATGCCATTATAAATATTCAACGCTGCAAGCGGTGTCTTTAACTGATGGGAAATATCGGATATTGTATGTTTCAAAAACTTTTTTGCGTTCCTTTCATTCTCCGCATGCGCGTTGAGCGTAGACACCAAGGAATTGACCTCGTAAAACAGCCTATATAGCTCCCCCTCGTCATTGCATGCAATCCGGGCGCTCTCATTTCCGGAAATATATTCTTTCATCTGTGCTACAGCATCTTCCATGATCTTATTCTGCTTCTGAAAATATTGATAACAAACTGCCAGAATTACAGCATCCATAAAAAGGGATGCTATCAGGATATATAGCGCCGCATATTTGACTTTCAGACCGATCAGCAGCACAGACAGCAGAATGCATACTGCCATGCATAGCAGCATCTTAATAAACAGTGATTTTATATTTTTGGTTACAAATATTTTCATCCCATTCCTCCCGGCTTCCGATACACAAAAACAAGTTCATTGGCTCAATCAGCCGTATTCCACTTATACCCCATGCGGCGGACCGTTACAATCCTTTTCGGAGCGCTTGGATCATCTTCAATCTTTGTGCGCAATCTGCGGATATACACTGTAAGTGTATTGTTGTCCACATAATTTTCATCACAATCCCACAATCTGCTCAAAATCTGTTCCGGCGAAAGCACCATATCGGGATTTTCCATAAACAGGCACAGCAGTTTATATTCATTTGCTGTCAATTCAAGCAATTCCCCATTTTTATATACTTCCCCCTTTAAACGCTGCACCTTTATATCATTCGAATTTAACTCCGCATCTAATTGACTAAATTGGTCACTTCTGCGAAGCAAAGCATTGATTCGCGACAAAAACACAGCCAGTTTAAACGGCTTTGTGATGTAATCATCTCCACCGATATCAAGTCCCATAATGATATCCGTTTCCTCATCCGCAGCAGTCAGAAACATAATCGGCACTTTCGATGTCCGCCGTATTTTTTTGCACAAATCCAAACCGGAACCGTCCGGCAGTGATACATCCAAAATAACCAGATCATATTTTCCGTCCGCCCACATTGCGTCCGCTTCAAGACATGTACGGGCAATCTCAATCTCGTATCCCTGCTTTTTCATTGCAAAAGAAAGACCGTTGATTAAGCTTAAATCGTCTTCCACAAAGAATATCTGTTTCATTTCTTTTCCTTCCTTCAAATTACATATAGAAAACCCCCGAAAATTTGAAACTTTCGGGGGAATTGAAACCATTCTGAAATTGTCGCAAATTATCTCTTTGAGAACTGCGGTGCACGACGAGCTGCCTTCAAGCCGTACTTCTTTCTCTCCTTCATACGAGGATCTCTTGTTAAGAAACCTTCCTTCTTGAGTGTCGGTCTGTACTCTGCATCTGCCTGCAATAAAGCTCTTGAAATACCGTGTCTGATCGCGCCTGCCTGTCCTGTGTAGCCGCCGCCCTTTACATTGACAAGTACATCAAACTTTCCAACCGTATCTGTTGCAACCAGAGGCTGACGAACGATAACCTTCAATGTTTCCAATCCGAAATACTCATCGATACCTCGCTTATTGATCGTAATATTGCCTGTACCAGGTGTTAAATAAACCCTAGCAATTGATTTTTTTCTTCTGCCTGTGCCGTAATATCTTGACGCATTTGCTGCCTTAGCCATTTTCATTTCCTCCTTTATTTCTTACGCTGATTAAAATGTAAGTGTTTCCGGTTTCTGAGCTGCATGCTTGTGCTCAGGTCCTGCATATACGAAAAGCTTTCTGTACATGTCGCGTCCCAAAGGACCCTTCGGAAGCATTCCCTTTACAGCGTGCTCGATAACCTCTTCCGGTTTCTTTGCCAACTTCTCTCTCAAAGTTGTTTCTTTCATACCGCCAACGTAATCTGAATGCTTATAATAGATCTTCTGATCTAACTTTTTGCCCGTTACGGCAACCTTCTCAGCGTTGATAACAATTACATAATCGCCTGTATCAATGTGAGGAGTAAAGATTGGCTTATTCTTTCCTCTCAATACGCTTGCAACCTCTGATGCCAAGCGTCC
>JAIEDW010000269.1 GCA_029067805.1 Lachnospiraceae bacterium | reverse complement strand
ATCTGTGTCTGTCCACGTGTAAACATCGCAGAACCATGTACTCTCGGAATAATATCCGTTTCTGCCGCAAGCGGACGAATCTGTGTCACCTTTCTGCCGTCAGGACGCTTCTGATCCTTCAAAATCATCTTTCTGACAGTCTTTTTCTGATACTGATAAATTGCCTCGCCAAGAATCGCAAGCCATTCCTCGTTATCGGCAAACGCCTCTTCAAGCTTTTCGGTAATCTTCTTGATGTTTTCTTCTCTTACCTGCTTCTCGTCGGTAAATACAGCAACCTCCATCTCCTCGGGAGGAACGATTTCCTTAATCTTGGCAAACATCTCCTCGGGAATGGCACAGCTTGTATATCCATGCTTCGCCTTTCCTACTTCTGCTACAATCTTATTGATAAACGCGATCAGCGTCTGATTGATTTCATGGCACTTGTAAATCGCCTCAATCATCTTATCCTCGGGAACTTCGTTTGCCCCCGCCTCGATCATGATTACCTTCTGGCTTGTCGATGCAACGGTAAGCTGCATATCACCGTTCTTCCACTGTTCTTGATTGGGATTTACCACAAACTCACCGTCCACGAGTCCCATCTGCGTCGTCGCACATGGACCATCAAACGGAATATCCGATATTGAAGTAACGATTGCCGAACCAATCATCGCCACCAGCTCAGGACGGCACTGCGGGTCAACGCTCATTACCATATTATTCAACGTTACATCATTTCTGTAGTCCTTCGGAAAAAGAGGACGCATCGGTCTGTCGATTACACGGCTTGTAAGCACCGCATTCTCGCTTGCCTTTCCCTCTCTCTTATTAAATCCTCCCGGAATCTTGCCTACCGAATAAAGCTTCTCCTCATACTCCACAGAAAGTGGGAAAAAATCAATGCCATCTCTGGGCTTGTCCGATGCCGTTGCTGTACAAAGCACCGTAGTATCACCGTAATGCATCAGCGCCGCGCCGTTTGCCTGCGCTGCCACTCTGCCGATATCCACGGTAAGCGTGCGTCCCGCAAGCTCCATACTGTACGCTTTGTATGACTTGTCTTTCTTTTCGCTAAATGTCATGTATTCCATCGCATATCTCCTTCTCTCAATTTATGGTTAATGCATAAAAGAGGCGGATAGATACCCGCCCCTCCAAAATCTTGTATTACTTTCTAAGACCAAGCTTTTCTATCAGAGCACGATATCTTTCGATGTCGGTTTTCTTTAAATATCCGAGCAAACCACGTCTCTGACCTACCATCTTCAAAAGACCTCTCCTTGAATGGTGATCCTTCTGATTTACTTTCAGGTGCTCTGTAAGCTCCTGTATTCTTGCTGTCAGTACTGCAACCTGTACCTCCGGTGAACCTGTATCGCCCGGTGTTCTTGCGTACTCGTTAATAATTGCTGTTTTCTTTTCTTTCGAAATCATTTTTCATCCTCCATTAATCTTTCCTAATAACCGCCGGAAACTAAGCTCGGGTTGGAGCTGCCCTCCGCTGAGCATCGGCTGAATTTACTGTATATGCGCTGTTTTCTCATATCTTCCACAGCACACTTAGACAGTATACCACACAAAAGATACAGATGCAACTAAAACTTCAAATTTTTCCCTATATTTTCCTTATAAAAATCTCCTCGCACAGGCGGGCGTCCGATAATTGACACTCGAAATCTTGATACCTGTCTTCGGACTTGACGCATGGATTACCTGTCCGTTTCCTATGTAAATCGCAACGTGATTGATACTGCCGTTCTTTGCATAGAACACCAGATCGCCCGGCTGCACTTCGCCAAGTGACACTTTCGTACCCATCTGTGCCTGTGATGCCGCATGATGTGGCAGTGACACACCGTACTTTTTAAAGATGCTCAGCGTAAATCCCGAACAGTCCGCTCCGTTTGTAAGACTTACTCCGCCCCACACATAAGGATTTCCCACATACTTCTTGGCTTCCTGCACAAGATTGACCCGCACATCGGAAACGCCCTGTCCATATAAAAGTTCCGTCAGCGTTACCGCTTTTTCGAGGCGTTCCTCAACATCTACATATTCGCCGGAAACATATGCTTCCTCATCGTCAAGCAGGAATTTGATCCAGCCATTTTCCATCACTTCAACGACCTCAAGCTCCTCCTCCTGCGGAATCAACGTAATGACGATACTGTCGGTATTCGGCTCCTCACGCACCTTTAACGTCTGCGTGTTGACAATCGCGATCATGGATGCCACTTCTCGACCTCTCTCTATCGCCTCGGAACCCATATAAAGATAATCCGTACTGCAGTATCCCTCCACCTTTCCCGATTTGATATGCGCCCAGCCATTTTCTACCGAAAGAATTTCACATGCCGCGTCTTTTGGCAGTTTGCCGACAAGCTTCCCGTCCTCACCCGGCTCCTGCCGGATATTTAAGTGGTTGTCCACATGCGCAATGCCAAGGTTTGTGTAACCCCAATACGTCTGCGGATTCTCCTCGTTCGCGGTAAATACCTCTACCTCCTCATCGCTTCCATCGGATTCACTGTTTTCAATTTCTATCGCTTCCATCCAACCGGCTCCGGCATATGTGCCCTTGTCATCGTTTTCAACATCGATCTTTTCCATCCAGCCGGCTCCGGCGTATGTATCCTTATCAGTTGGCGGTATAAAATCGGAAAAATCAACGACTTCTATGTCAGAATCCGCCTCCGACTGTTCCGCCTCGGCAAGTTCGTCGGAAACGCTACTCTCCTTCGAGTTGGCATAAACACCGCTTCCAAACAGTACCAGAGCAAGTCCAACTGCGGCTACCCCTCCCGTGTATCGTAATCTATCTATCTTTTTCATATAAATAACCCTTAATATTACAAACTTGTTACATTTTTGTTACAGTCATAATATAACATTATATGCATATGCTGTCAACATAAAATTGATATTGCCGGATTGTTTGAATATACAACAATTAACGATAAACAAGGGCGTAAGTTCTACATCATAATAAACCTACACCCCAATCCTCATTTTTCAAGTTAGTATATGTTTTCTTTTTATACCGACATAGAAAATAAATGTGGCTCCGGTATCTCTTCTCCGTCCTCCAAAGCCGTTTCAATCCATTCTTGAATAACAATTTCCGTATTTTTTACTGCTTCTTCAGGTGTCTTTCCGTCCGCCATACATCCGGGCAGTTCGGGAACCGACACAATATATGCTTGATCCTCTTCTGACCACGACATAACCATAGAATATTTAGACATAAAAACCTCCTTATAATTTATACTTTTCAAATAGCATTCGCACTTGTTTCACTTGATATGCTTTTGCCTTATTTCCGTTTGGCTGAATATTTATTCTTTCTGCTATATCATCACGTTTATATATGTAATGATCGCCCCTAATCCTTTCGCGGAAGCCATACGAAAGAAGCAAATTTCTAAAGTCTGTAAAACGAATATTACTATCACTTTTCCCACTCATTACCATATCATATGTAGCATTCGCCATTCTGATCCTCCCCTATACATGCATTTATTATATCAAATTTCATAAGGATTTCAATATTTTTTCAGCGAAAACCCCACCAAACAAAATTTATGTTCGGTGGGGTTTCTTCTATTACTTCGTTTGCTTTGTTAAACCATTCAGAAAGCTCTTAAAATCTTCCCATGCTGTCCATCTGTCAATCGTCATGTTCTTTCCAACAATCTTAAACTTCACTGTCTTCGTACCGCTGTAGTCACCAATGCCCTTGACAATTGCCGTCGCAGTTCCCTTGTTGACATTGTTAATACATTCGGCAATCTCGTAATCCTCGCCCGGTTTAAGATTCTCCGTCTCACCTCTATATGATACGGTAATTTCACCGGCTGTAAGATTAATTGCACTTCCTGTATAGTCCTTTGTTATGACTTTTCCGTCTTCACCTTTCTTTAGTACAATTTTTGCTTTTGAAAAGTCTTTTCCTACCTTAAATGGTTCCCTTTCCGTAGCACCGGTAAGATTTTTCTCATTCTCCTTTGCCTCGACTGCTACATAAATTGTATCGGTCGAAGTAAGCGCGTTCTCACATAACGCATCTCCCGTTCCTGCAGCATAAACTTTAACTACATACTGTGAAGCCTTAAGTGCCGCTCCATTCTTATCAACAACCGTTGCCTTTACCTTACCCGGCTTCATACCCTCACATGCAGTCACAGCATTTACCTTAAGGTCGGACAACTTAAGCGGAGTAATCTCGTATTCCACTTTTTCTTTATTATATTTCTTTGCAAAATTACCCTTTCCGGTTATTGTAACGGTTGCCTTCTTTTCCTGACCCGTTGTAACTTTCTTGTTGTTTCCATACTTAACAGTATAATCCTTGCCCTGCTTAAGCGTAAACACTTTTCCGTCACTCTTAATTGTTACATTTATACCGGTCGGAACAGCACCGTTTACTGCATATTCCACAGGAGCTATTTGACCTACTTTGACATCCGCTTCGTTCAGATCAATTGCCGTAATCTTAAAGGTCTTCTTCACACTTGTTGCGTTTTTATCCGTATCTTTATTCTTTCCACCTGTTATAAGGATTGTTGCCGTTCCTTTGTTGACGTTATTTGACACAGCAACATTTGCCGCAATAGGCTTTCCTTTTCTGGAAGAATCCTCCGAATCTTTCACCTTATACACACCATCTGCACTATCATATCC
>JAIEDW010000268.1 GCA_029067805.1 Lachnospiraceae bacterium | reverse complement strand
ATCAACACATTTAAAAATGTCTGAAGATGTGTAAATCCCTTATCTGCATAAATGATGCAGCCGCCCAAGTACATAACAACAAACAAGATTACTGTGATAGTCAATAAAATATTATTGCCTCCAAGTTTAAACTTTTTCATCCCTATGCCACCTCCTTTGCGACTGCTTTTTTAGCAGACAGTTTTTTGAAGTAGTCCTTTACAGGCTGTGACTGGATAACTACGATCAAGATAACAACGATTGCCTTGAACACCGGCGCCTGTGCGGAAGAAACGCCCAAAGCATACAGTGTTGTGGTAATCGCCTGAATCGTATACGCACCTATGATCGAACCGGCAAGGTTAAACTTACCGCCGCCAAGACTGTTACCGCCCAGTGCCACCGCAAGAATAGCATCCAGTTCCATGTTTAAACCAATGTTGTTTGTATCCGCAGAGTAGATTCTGCAAGTTGCAACCAAACCTGCGATGCCTGCACACAGACCGCAGATCACATAGCACAAAAGAATAATCTTTGCGGAATTAAAACCTGAAATTCTGGAAGCTTTTTTGTTAATGCCGACACTTTGGATATATGTTCCAAGCGCTGTCGATTTTAATACAATGGATGCAACAGCAACACAAATTGCCGCAATAATGATTGGTGTCGGAATAATTCCACAGTATCCGCCAAAGAACTGGAAAGAAGGTACACGCACATACACGATATTACTATTGCAAAGCAGAAGTCCGATCGCCCTGCCCGCAGACCAGAGAATCAACGTCGCGACCATCGGCTGAATATTCATGTAAGCCACCAAAAATCCGTTGAACAGACCGCAGACACATGCAATCGCGATACCCGCCAACATACCTACCCAAAGAGGTACTGCATAGTTACTTACATTGGTCACACCGTAGCCTGCCAACAGCATACAACACATACCACCGGACAAACTCATAACGGAACCTACGGAAATATCCGTACCTGCGGAAGCAGATACAACCAGTGTCATGCCGATTGCCAGAATCGCAACTTCACTGCCGCGGTTTAAAATATCGATCAAACGCCCATACAAAATGCCGTTCGTAATACTGATTGAAAAGAAGCCAAATGGAGGATTCCCACTTGCAATATCATAGACCACGTTGATCATCATTACAAGGATCATACTAAAGACCGGCAGGAATAGCTTCATTTTTGTAATTTTTTTCAATTTATCCATTATTTTCCACCTCCCGCAATTGCCTTCATAACACCTTCCTGAGTCAGATCATCTCCGCTGATCTCGCCAACTTTGGCGCCGTCCCTAAGCACTGCCATACGATTACAGGTTCTAAGCATCTCCTCAATTTCCGACGAAATAAACATAACGCTCTTTCCTTCATCTGCAAGTTTGAGCACCAGTTTCTGAATCTCAGTCTTGGTTCCGATATCAATACCACGGGTGGGTTCATCCAAAATCAAGAAATCCGGATCGGTTGCAAGCCATCTTGCCAGAATCGCCTTCTGCTGGTTACCGCCGGAAAGCTGCTTGATCAATGTTTCCCTGCTTGCTGTCTTAATCTGTAAGATTTCAATAAATTTATCTGCGATTTCAATCTGCTTTGCCATTGGAATCTTTTTGAATATACCCTGTTTTGCCTGCATGGCAAGAATAATATTTTCACGCACGGACAAATCTCCGATAATGCCTTCCGCTTTTCTGTCATCCGGCAGAAGTCCCATGCCAAGGTTCATAGCATCAATCGGATTCTTGATCGTCACTTCTTTTTCTTTTACTTTTAAGGTACCTGTCTGTGCCCTGTCCGCACCATAAATCGCACGAGCCAGCTCGCTTCGTCCGCTTCCCAGAAGTCCGGTCAGTCCGATGACCTCCCCTTTATGTATCTCCAAGTCAAACGGCTTGATCGTTCCCGCATGACTCAGTCCCTTCGCGTCAATTACAAGGGGCTCTTTCGACTTATCACCGCTGCCCTCCTGCTTGATGCTGGCAAGATCGTCAAAATCTTTACCCATCATAGCGGCAACCAGCTTCACGCGCGGCAGTTCTTCGATACTGTATTCTCCTACCAACGTACCGTTTCTAAGAACAGTGATGCCGTCACAAACCTCATAAACCTGCTCCAAAAAGTGCGTTACAAACATGATGCCAACGCCCTTCTCACGAAGTCTTCTCATCATAACAAAAAGCTTTGCCACTTCATTATCGTCCAGTGAAGAGGTCGGTTCATCCAATATCAGAACTTTACAATCCATATCCACTGCACGGGCAATCGCGATCATCTGTTGCAGAGCCAATGAATATTCTTCCAGATTCTGCGTTACATCAACGTCCAGATCCAACTCCTTCATCAGCTTTGCTGCCATTTCATTCATTTTCCTTCTGTTTACCGTGCCAATTTTTGTCATGGGCTCTCTGCCGATAAACAGGTTCTCTGCTACAGAGAGATTCGGACACAGGTTTACTTCCTGATAAACCGTAGAAATTCCTTTGCGCTGGGCATCTAAGGTATCCTTATTCACAATCGGACCATCAATGCCGTCTAAATAAATTTCTCCGGCCTCAAACTTATTTACCCCGGTAAGACATTTAATCAGTGTGGATTTGCCGGCGCCGTTTTCCCCCATGAGCGCACGAATCTCTCCTTTTTTGAGATTGAAATCCACATTTTCCAACGCTTTTACACCGGGGAAGGTCATACAGATTCCTTTCGCACTTAAAACAATATTATTTTCCATGTAGACATCTCCTTCCAGAGTTTTCCTTCCCGGGTATTATTTTTTGTTAAAAATATGAGGGGAGAAAACCCCATCCCTCCCGGGATTTTCTCCCCTCATAAATTATCTTTTACATTTCAAATTAGTAAGCACGACCATCCAATACTTCCTGGCTCATTGTTACTGCATAATCACTGTCGATACCAGGTGCTACGAAAGCCTCATCCTCAACGAGTGTCCATGCGTCAACTGCTTCGCCTGCCTCTAACTTCTTAACAACGCCTTCTGCGAAACCAGCCTGAAGAGGATTACACTCTACGTTACATGTAATCTTTCCATCAAGTGTGTACTGAAGTCCATCATGTGTAGCGTCAAAAGAGATGATGATTACATCGCCGTCAACACCATATGTAATTCCAGCTGCATCCATTGCGTCCATTGCGCCGTATGCTTCGTTATCGTTCTGGCATACAACTACGTTGAAGTCGCTGTAAGACTTAATGAATGACTCCATAACTTCCTGACCGCCTGCCTGTGTGAAATCACCTGACTGTGAATCAAGAACTGTCCAGTTAGAATTCTGTGCTACGATATTGTTAAATCCTTCTGTACGTCCAAGTGTTGCAGATGCTCCAACAGAACCTTCGATTACAAGGATGTTTGCATCTTCACCATCTAAGTACTCAGCAAGCCAGTTACCTGCTGTCTCACCCTCTGCAACCATGTCGCAGCCAAGTGCTGTTGTGTAAAGAGATGCATCAGCATCTACTGCACGGTCTACGATAAGAACCGGAATACCAGCATCCTGTGCTTCCTGAAGAACGGTATCCCATCCTGCTGACTGGATCGGAGCGATGCAGATATAATCCAATTCCTGCTCGATAAATCCACGAACAGTTTCAATCTGAACTGCATGATCGTTGTCGCAGTCTACGAATGATAACTCATATCCGTTTGCTGCACTGAATGTGTCCTGATAGTTCTTTGTGTTTGCTGCACGCCAGTCTGACTCATGTCCAACCTGTGCAAAACCAACCTTAACTACGTCACCGCTTGCTTCAGGCGCTTCTGCCTGTGCGGGAGCTGCCTGTGTCTCAGCAGGAGCTGCTGCAGGCTGCTCTGCGGGAGCTGCTGCGGGCTCTGCCGGTGCTGCTGCGGGAGCTGACGAATTGCCGCATCCTGCAAGCATTGTTGCTGTCATTGCTACGCACATAAGTACGCCAACCAACTTCTTTTTCATAAATAAATTCCCTCCATTTAAAAAAGATTATTTGCAACCGATCCTTCGGTTACGAAATCATTATATCGCATAATTTCAATTATGTATACTGTTAATTTCTGAAATTGGTGAATTTTTTTATTTTATTTTAAAAAATTCAACACTTTTTTGTGATAAAAGTATAATTTTTTACGAAAAAAGTTTATTTTTTTACGGCAGGCACCGTCACCCAGATACAAGTTCCCTCCTGATAAGTGCTCTCAATTCTTAGTCCATACTCGCGTCCGTAATTTAATCGTATCCGCTCGTTGACATTAAATAATCCAAATCCTCCTCTTTCCCTTGTATCCTCCATCTCACCTGACATAATCTTTCTCACAGCGTCAAGACGCTCGGCATTCATTCCGATTCCGTTATCCTTTACCTGAAACTCCAAAAGTCCGTCCTTCATGTATCCCGTGACACTGATATGCCCAAATCCACGCTTTCCTTTGATTCCATGATAAAGCGCATTCTCAACAAGCGGCTGAAGCGTGAGTTTCAGAATTTCATATTCATAAAGCTTCTCATCAATATTGATTTCATAGTCCAGGATATCGCGATAACGAAACTGCTGAATCTGCAGATAACTGTTAATATGCATCTCTTCGTCTTTTACAGAAATGTAATCTTTGCCCTTGCTGAGGGTTGTGCGGAAAAAGTCGGAAAGCGCGGACACCATGTTGACGACCTGCTCCGTTTCGTTTGA
>JAIEDW010000267.1 GCA_029067805.1 Lachnospiraceae bacterium | reverse complement strand
GTCAATACAAACGTAAGCGCATCCGCCACAGGCTGCGCCAGCTGAAGTCCTGTTACACCAAAGAGTCTTGGTAAGATCAAAATTGCCGGAACAAAAAACAATCCCTGTTTACTGATTGCCGTAAGGGTTGCGCGAAAACTGTAACCAATCGACTGCGCCAGCATATTTCCCATAATGGTATACGCCTGGAAAGGAAGCATACAGCACTGCATCTTCAGTGCCAGCGCGCCAATACGGATCACCTCAGCATCTTCTTTTCTGAACAACTTCATAATCGGTGTGGAAACAACAAACATAATCACGCCCATAACCGACAAAAACACGAGCGCTACACGTCGACAGAAAAAGTATGCTTCCAGTACTCTGTCAAATCGTTTTGCCCCAAAATTAAATCCACACACAGGCTGAAATCCTTGACCAAAACCAATCAAAGCGGAATTAATAAACATCATAATTCGTGTAACGATAGACATTGCCGCTACTGCCGCATCCCCAAAGCCGGAGGCTGCCACATTTAAGAGAACAGATGCCACACTCGCCAGTCCCTGTCTTCCGAGCGTCGGCAGACCGGCAGAAATAATTTCCTTATATACCCATCCCTGAAGCGTAAAATATTTTGGCAATGGCTTTAAAACATTTTTTGAACGAACCACCAGCGTCAGCAAAATCGTAAAGCTAACAAATTGACTGAAAATCGTGGCAATTGCCGCTCCGGAAATCCCCATATCGAATCCAAAAATCAAAATAGGATCTAAAATAACATTTAACACACCGCCGGTTGTAATGCCGATCATCGAAAGTGCAGCATTTCCCTGAGAACGAAGATGATTATTAAACACAAATGAAACCGTCATGTAGGGAGCTGCAATCAATATGTACCTGCCATAATCCTTTGCATAGGGCGCAATGGTGTCCGTCGCTCCAAGTACCTGAACCATGCGATCAATATTGGAAATCCCAAAAACTGCCAGAATTAGACCAAAAGTAAATGCTGTGTATACTGCCACAGAACAGGCTCTCTGAGCTTTCTCTTGTTGTTTGGCTCCCAACATTCTAGACATATAATTTCCGCTTCCCATACCAAGCGTGAAGCCAATCGCCTGAATCATAGCCATGAGAGAAAAGTTCACTCCAACTGCCCCGGAAGCGCTTGTATTCAACTGGCTTACAAAAAAAGTATCCGCCATATTATATATGGAAGTTACCAGCATACTGATGATTGTCGGCACTGCCAGTCTAGGTATCAACTTACTGACAGGTGTTTCAGTCATCATTTTATATTTTTCTTCATAGCTTAATGCTTTCATCCTGCGTTCCCCCACTTTTCTGCTGCAGATTATGTTGATAATTCATTTCGTTTTTTACATATCTCCGCAATCGAATACATCAAATATTCAAATGAAATATTGCCCATATCTGTTCATATAAAATTGATTTTACCACAAATTTCCCTTAATGTCATTTAAATTCAAAACAGTTTGGGGATGAAAATTTAGGGAATTCTTACCCTATACCTGTGTATTATAACGACATATATTTTCGAATTGCTGAATTGATATTCATACTACAAAACAATAGGAAGCTATCTTTTCTTATGATATAATTGATATAATGAAATGCAAAATCGATATCAAACCGGATAATAAATTAATAAAATGAAAAGAGATCATGTCATGAAAATAACAATAATACATGGACAGAGTCATCAAGGTTCTACATATAATATTGCAAGAATGCTGGCAGAAAAATTAGCAGATGAAATTACAGAATTTTTTCTGCCGAAGGATTTTGGAGAATTTTGTATTGGATGCACGAACTGTTTTGGAGTTTCCGAAACAAAGTGCCCACATTATGAAAAACTATCTCCCATTACACAAGCAATGGATAATGCAGATGTAATTATATTGGCAAGTCCTGTCTATGTATATCATGCAACAGGCGCTATGAAAGCATTTCTTGACCATTACGGCTGGCGTTGGATGGTACACCGTCCGGAAGAAAAGATGTTTTCTAAACAGGCTGTTTGCATTTCCACTGCTGCCGGTGCAGGAATGAAAAGCACGAATTGTGATATGGCGCACAGTACTTTCTTTTGGGGCATTGCCAAAACTTATAAATTCGGCATTGCTGTGACGGAAACATCATGGGAAAGAGTCAGCTCCAAAAAGAAACAAAAGATAGAAAAGAAACTTGATGTTCTGAAAAAGAAAATAACAAAAAAGCAAGGACATATTCAACCGTCTGTTAAAACAAAGGTATTTTTTGCTGTTATGCGTCAAATGCAGAAACGTGGGTTTAATGAGGCGGATGCACGCTATTGGAAAGATAAAGGATGGACCGAGGAAAAACGTCCATGGAAATCGTAATTTAACTAAAGAAACAAAAAAAGGATAGAATTTGGGATTGGAGGAACTTGGTAATGAAAAATATTCTTATCATACAGGGAGGTGGCCGCGCCAACGGCAATACTGCTCAGCTTATTAACAGCTTTGCAAAAGGGGCAGAAGAAAAAGGGCATTTCGTTGAGACGATTTCCCTTGTAAAAAATGAAGTCAGAGGATGTCTTGGCTGCAATGCATGCCGATATGGGAAACCTTGTGTCCAAGAAGATTCCTTTAATGAAATCGTACCCAAGATCAAAGCCGCCGACTGCATCGTGTTCGCATCACCGCTTTATTTTTGGACTATATCTTCCAGATTAAAAGCTTTTATTGAACGATTTTATTGTATTGCAGAGGAAGATTCAAATCCACCATTAGGAAGATACGAAAAGTATCCGATTAAGGACTGTGCCCTGCTCATGACTTCAGCAGATGATTTCTTTTGGACATTTGAACAGGCTGTATCCTACTATCAGTTTGCTTTGGTAAATTACATAGGATTTCAGGATAAAGGTATGATACTCGCCGGAGGATGCGGAGATACCAACGGCAAACCACAAATTAGCAAGACGAAACATCTGCAGGAAGCTTATGAATTTGGAAAGAATATTTATTCTGAATGATAAAAACTATGGTCAAACGCGAAAACCTTCTGGCGGCAATACCGTCTATGCGCTGATATTTGCCGCCTCAAGCAAAAGCTGTGTGTACTCATTTTTCGGATGTTGGTAAATCTCCTCGACTTCGCCCTGTTCTAAGATAACCCCCTTCTGCATGATCATCACCCGATCGCACATCTGATACACCACACGCAAATCATGCGAGATAAAGAGGATAGAGATGCCTAACTCTTGTTGCAATTTTAACAAAAGCTTGATAATCTGCGCCTGGATTGTAACATCAAGCGCGGAAACAGGCTCGTCTGCAATTAAAAAGGTTGTGTCACACAGAAGCGCAGCCGCGATTGCAATTCTCTGCCGCTGTCCGCCGGAAAGTTCCGAAGGATAATGTTCTTTTACCTTGACATCAAGCCCTACTTTTTCAAGCATTTCGTCCACGCGCTTAACCCTCTGCTCTCGTGTCATTTTTTTGTCACCCTTTTTCATGCGCAGCGGCTCCTCAAGAATCCACCCGATTTTCTTGGAAGGATTGAGTGAACCGTAAGGATCCTGAAAGACCATCTGCGGATTGACACAATCTAATTTAATGCTGCCGTCAAACCGTTTCTGCATGCCGAGAATTGCCTTTGCAAGCGTCGTCTTTCCACATCCACTCTCGCCCACAAGCCCTAAAATCTCGCCCTTTTTCATGCAAAAACTCACACCATGCAAAACATGCTGCAAAGCGTTGTCTTTTCTGCCTTTATTCTTGTAATAAACATTCAGATTGTCCACTTCTAAAATATGTTCCATTATTGCTCCTATTTCGGTTTTTAGTTCTTATTTCCCAGCTCAGTTATTTATACCCGCAGATTGTCTGACAAACCGGAAATCAACTAATATTTCAATTAAATAATCCATAACACTTTCTTGTATATTCTATGAATGCAGAAATATCACTTAACAGCCCTCGTTGCAATTTATGACTTGTTTCGATTGCAAGATTAAATTGCTCTTGTGTTATATCCTTTTTCGATAATGCCTCCTCCAGTTCATCCATATCATCAACTATAACTGTCCCATCCGGATAGACTACTAAATCCAAATACAAATCATCAAAATATGGTACTCCATCTACATCAATACCTTGTTTTGCTATAATATCGATATACCACAATAGAACTTTTCCGTCTTCATCCATCATGGCTGTTATGCAATACCAATCATCCTGTGGCAGAATCGATAGCCATTTTCTTCCTTTATCACAGACTACGATATTTTCTCCGTTAAATTTCCAAATCTGTGCTTTACTTACCTCTTTAATATCTATAAGTCCAATGTATCCATTCAGCAATTCCGAGTTTACTGTTTTTCCAACGATTTCTTTAGAAATAATACATTCCCACTCATCATATGATAACCGACTTCTTTTCACAGATTTCTACCTCGCAAATCAAAATTTATCAAACTCTGCCCTCTCCAATTTTATAACACCTTCTCCAACTTCGGTATCGCATTGATTAGCTCTCTCGTATAGCTCTCCTGTGGATTGTCAAAAATCTCCTGTGTCGCGCCCTGCTCTACCACATCTCCGTCATGCATCACAATAATCCTACTGCAAAGGCGCTTTACAAGGCTCAAATCATGTGAAATAAAAAGCACCGCCATATTTTTCTCTTTGTTCAACCGCTGCAAAAGCTTTACAATCTGAAGCTGTATCGTCACGTCAAGCGCCGTTGTCGGCTCATCTGCGATCAAAAGTTTCGGCTCACAAATCATCGCTGACGCAATCATCACACGTTGACGCATCCCTCCCGAAAGTTCATGCGGATATTTCCTGTAAATCTGCTCGGGATTTGGCAGTTCCACATCTGACAAAACCTCGATCGCACGCCTTTTCCGTTCACTCTTACTCATATCAGGCTTATGGATTCTTAAACTTTCTTCCACCTGCCAACCAATCCGCTTTACCGGATTGAGCGAAGTCATCGGCTCCTGAAAAATAATGCTGATATCATTTCCCTGATAATTTCTAAGCTCCGCACGTGAAGCGTGCAAAAGTTCCTTTCCCGCAAAGAAAATCTCACCCTTTTTTTCCAAGTCATGTCGCTTTAAAAGTCCCGCAATCGCCATCGCCGTCATCGACTTCCCTGAACCCGATTCCCCCACAATCCCGAGTATTTCTCCCTCCTCAAGCGAAAAACTCACATGATTTACCACCCGCTCGGGAACATCGTGGTCATGAAATTCTATGCATAAATCCTTGATTTCCAACAACATACCGTACGCCCTCCTATTTCGCTTTGATTCCGTCAGCCAAAAGCGAAAAACCAAGCACAAGCAGAATAATCATAAGTCCCGGGAAAATAGCATACCA
>JAIEDW010000266.1 GCA_029067805.1 Lachnospiraceae bacterium | reverse complement strand
CCCGTATGTTCGCCAACGCCTTCAAACCACTGAACCGTTTGAAAAGCACTTGTTCTGCGAATGCCATTTGCACGCATTGCATCATTGGGTTCTACCGCGCAGACATTCAACCCATACTCAGCCAATTTTAATGTCAAATGCGCCGCCCCTGCTCCGACATCACAAACAATATCCCCTTTCTTTACTCCGGAAATTTCCAACATCTTGTCAATAGCATCCTGTGCATAATCCGGTCTTTTTAAATATGCCTCTGCCAATTCTGTGTAATCCCATTCTGTTTTCATGATTTATCCTCTCTTTTTGCTTTATGTCAAATACAGACGCACGGGAAGAGGCCGGTTCCTCCCTATCCCGTTCAGTTATGTATTACCTTTTGCAACTCTGCACTGTCCATGATCTCGAACGATAGGGAACCTCTATTTCATCAAATTCGGATATAATTTTCTCTATTTTTCCCAAAATCCGTTGAAATCCTTCTTCGCCTGCCTGCACTTGAATATCATTCACAGACTTCCACGTATTCATATATCTTTCTTTTGTCATAACTTCCACATGCGGAGCTTCCACAAACAAAATATCCTTAAAATATCCGCCCGCAAGCAACTTCTCCCTCATTTCTTCTGTAGAAATTGTCTTTCCGGAAGAGACTCTTTTCATAGTCGGCACTTCCGAATAAACAGCTTCCTCGATTCTTTGATGTAATTCACTACTCTCAATATCTCTCGGATTCCATATCGCAGTAAAGAAACCGCCCGGAACAAGAATCCGGTGAAACTCTTTCACTGCCAGCTTGCTGTCTGCCCAGTGGAAAGAAGAACCCATTAGCGCCCAACTTACACAATTATCCTCAAGTCCTGTCGTTTCTGCATACCCTTCGGACCAGATAAATTTCTCTCCCCAAGGATGTTTTGCCGCCTCGGAGCGCATAGCCTCATTCGGCTCTACAGCAAACCCACTAAGCCCGATTTCCGACAGATTTTCTGTCAATTTTCCGGTTCCGGCACCTATATCTGCCACCTTACCTTCTTCAACCATGTTAAAAACATGACTTTTCAGACACTCTAATACTACCTTAGAATATCCCGGTCTGTTTCCATAAAACTTGGCCAATTCTGTAAAATCTCCGTGTTTCATTTTTTCCTCCTTTTTCTTTATTGTCGTGGGCAGTACAGTAAATCATATACTATTTTCTACTCACATAGAAACTGTCATTACATCCCGGTGCAATGACAGTTAATCATTCTATCATATATCGCATCCGTGCAGTATGTTTTCATTCGTCGTGAATGACTATAATAATTATCGGCATATAAAACATATTGCTTTAGTATACTCTTTGGCAGACCGCTAAAACACAGAACTCATCTTCCTACTTCAATACCCTGACCAGTTTTCCGCCTGCATCAATTTCTAACATCTGCGCGCTCCTATACCTCTCGAAATTTTTGGCGCCCACGCCTACCACCGCAGGGATGGATAATTCGCCCGCTCGAATCGCCATATGTGAGTTGGCACCACCGAACATAGTAATAAAGCCCTTAATCTGATGTGAGAAAATCCAATCATATCCCGGATCCGCGCTGGGGATCAGAATAATTCTATCCTGCAAATCTTCCGCCGCATTTCCTGTTTCAAGAACACAGACTTTCCCAGATGTCCGCTGCGACGTAATATAATTAGGCTCCGAATCCGGATAGTAAAATCGTAAAACATCTTCTGAACTTATGATCATCGGCGGCAGCGTAATAGACTGCGTCACTTCGTAATCACTCTTGCCCCTCTGTATGGAGTGCAGAAAACTTGTCCGCACATCTCCTGTAGAGGTATACAGTTCGTAGATATCACGGATGTGAAGAAATGCGCAGTCCTCTTTTGAGATTCCATGTTCCTGCCCGATCTCCCCGATCAACTTAAGAGCCATACTTAAGTTTCTGGTAAATGCAAACTTACCATACTCTCGCCCTTCTATGACGGTCTTAATGAAATCCATCAGTTCCAGTATATCATTAGTCAATCCATTTTCACGCAGCTGTTTTTTCAGCAAGCCCAACTGCTGTAACGACAACCGAAAATCTTCTTTCTCTTTATGCTCACCCTCTACCGTTTCGCCTTCGTATTCCGCATTCTCTTTGGCAGATAAATCTGCCACATTCCCCACCGACTTACTATTCCATTCGAAATATAACTCCGGTGCTTCATCATAGCGTAATGAAGTAATATCATAAGTACCCGGTCGCAAATGTCCGTATTTCTTAAGAAAAGCTTTCTGTGACAGTTCCGCATAATCATGATTCATATCCGAGCTCACCGAATTAACACCACTCATAAATGACTCATAATCATTATTCGTAAGAATCCCGCAGGTCACAAGAGATTGTAACATCTGCACGGCAATAAATGCTGCTCTGGCAAGCCCGGCAAACGGAAGCGTTCCATAACGCTTACAATCCTCCAATAACCAGTAAACTTTTTCAATCTTACTAAAGTCACTGGACATAATTTCTTCATATCGCTTATTTAAAGTCTGAATCTTTCCGTAATCTTTACGCCACAGACCATTTTTATGATCAATAATGTTGTTCGTCACATCTCTGAGCGCATCGATAATCTTATTGACTTCCTCTTCCGAAAACCCATAATCTTTGAGTATTTGTATCCTCTGCAGCATATCAAAGGTATAGCAGGAAAATACAATATCAAATTCCGCTTTATCGTGTTTTGCCGGATTCTCAGCCAGTCGGTCCAGATAATAATTTACCAGTTTGTCACTAAGCTCCTCCTCCAATCCCGCCGGAACAAAGGAGTTAAAGCTCACTCTCACATCAATATATGGTAATCCGTCGAAATCCACCATCAACGGGAAGCTTCTTAAATTACGATACCCATAATTATCTCTCTGATATGCCCACACACTGTCAGTAATAATTTCACGATAAAGAGACATCGCCAGCGGTTTCGGGCGAATACCGATCATTTCCGCCGGATTCCAGTCAGTCATAACACTGTAAAGAGCTTTTTCTCCACATAAGAACGGCTTTTTCTTCTGTGCCTGTCTTATCGTCTCTCTGATCCGCTGCAATTGCTGCTCCTGTTGCCCCCTATCTGCCGGTTCTCCCTGAATACATAAAGCTCTTACCTGCAAAATATAAAGTTCATTCGTCTCGGTAAAGGCAAACTCTACATCCAAATTATTTTGTTCGAAAAAGTCTTCGAGCTCCTGTAACACCAGACATAACCGCTCAATTTGCTTCTCTGATGCAGAAATAGATACTGATGAGTCGTCAAATACAGATGTCGGATGTGCCGAATTCAGAGCTTGTCCGTCTCTCTCTTGCGCCAGAATCTGCCCGCGGTTTTCTTCTTTAAATTTATAATATAATTTGTTTGAAGTCCCATTTCCTGATGTGATGGCAGAAGTAGACCCCTTATCATCATAATTGATCACATAATAATTTCCCATTGTGTTCGGGTCTAAGGTAAACGCAACACCACAAATGCTGACACCGGCAAGCATTGGCTGCACCAAAACTTGATTAGCCTTACGGTCATCGTCATAAGATCCTATCACCGTCTCTACGGCCTTCCGAAATTCCTCTACACCGGATACATTGGCAATGGATTCATATTTTCCCGCCTGAGAGTTACTGCTTGTATCTTCTGCAAGAGAACTGCTTCTCACAATCACTTCTTTATTCCAATCTAGTAACAAAAAGGCTTTTTCTATCTGTTCAGAATTAGTTTCCCACTCCCCTACGGTAAAAGTATACTGCGGTAATACTTCTGCGTGCTTTAATTCTTGATAAAGTTTCTGCAACGTTTCCGCTTTTGTTCCTAATTTATTCATAACTGTTCCTCATTTCAACGAATATTTTTTCAAATAAATCTTCGACCTCACTCACCCAATCAATACCTTCTTCCCCTCAAACGCAAACCCATATTTCCGTATCCTGCTCTCCGGAACCCCCTTAGCAGTAAGCGCCGCCGTATACTGTTTTTCCTCAATCTGCATAAGCGCCGCATCCACGGTCTCCCGCAGGCTCTTCTCATCATCAGGATCATGTACTTTGAATTCCATTATAACAGCATTGTCATTCTTATCATACGGCTCTAACATCACATCATATCTGCCGAATCCGCTCTCCCTGTTGGATGTAATCTCGTATCTGTCCGCCAGATCCACCATCAGCCCCAGAACAAAGCCATGATAAAACCGCTCCGGTTCCGTCTCCCCCGATGGTTTCCTTCCGGTATCAAAGTTACTGAACGTTGCCAGCGCTACTCTGTTCATATACGTATTCATCGCTTTTTTATTATCCTGTAGCAGTGCCTTTATAAATGTATTGTAATCCGGCGTATACTCCCGAAACCACCCATCAATCATCTGTTCAAACATCAGGCGGACTTCTTTATTCGTCAGTTTGAGATCATACTCTGTTTTTCCGTTCTTTTCATTGAACGCAAATCGTTCCACCCTCAGATACCCGCTCGTAAGGAGCAGACTCCAGATCGCGCTGTCATTATGATTTAACTGATTAAATACAATCTGTTCATCTATTTTCGTATGGAATATCTTTCCGTGCAGCAAATCTTCCATCGTCATTTTGATATCCGGACTGCCTTCCCTGATCAGCTTCCCTACCAGGCTGTTGGAACTGGTATTCGCCCAGTATGTTGCGACTCTTCCCGTATCCAGATAATTCAGAATAGACCATGGATTATAAATATCCTTCCATTTTCCAAATATAAAACCATCATACCAGCTCTTTACCTTTTCTTTTTCTTCCAGCCCGTATTCATCCATGACCGCAAAAACTTCTTCTTCCGTAAAACCGAAAACCGTGCCATATTCGTCTGATGTAGTCGTTACTACTTTCAAGTTATTTAAATCAGAGAAAATGGATTCCTTGCTGACTCTCGTGATTCCAGTCATAATTGCCCGTTCTATATAAGGATTGGTCTTAAAGGCAGCATTAAAAAGACTTCTTGTAAAAGCCACCACCTCTTCCCAATATCCGTTCACGTACGCCTCCTGCATGGGCGTGTCATACTCATCCAAGAGGATAATAACTTTTTTATGATAATAACGATACAAATATTCCGATAGCTGGTTTAGCGCCAATGTTGCTTCCACATCACCCATATCCATTGATTTTTTACGGAATATGTCTTTTTCTTGTTCTGTCAGGCAGTCTCCTTCCAGTAGAAAAGCACATCTTGCATATTCACTGGCAATTAACTGACAGATTTTTGCACGCGCATTCTGATAATTCGTTTCTTTCACATTCGCAAAAGAAAGGCTGATGACCGGATAGGTTCCCTGCAAATCACGGAACTTTTCTTCCTGCCAGATAGATAG
>JAIEDW010000265.1 GCA_029067805.1 Lachnospiraceae bacterium | reverse complement strand
GAAAGGAAAGAACATATGTTTAGATATTCCTGTTCTGTTATTGCACTTTCTATACTAATGCTTTTTCTCGCGCCGTCTACCGTGTATGCCGCAGAAACCGTAGAAATCAACATTCCGACCTATTCTGCTGTGCAGCCGCTTACAGGGAACGCGCTTTGTACGGACAACCTGTTATCAAGTTTGACCGACAGCCTAAATCACTATCTTGTGGACAGCTATATTGCGGGAACCGTAGATATTGAGCAGTATAATGCATTTTTATACAGCGGCATCATTTCGGAAAACGCTTTCTTTGCGGATACAGTCTTTGTGGGGGACTCCCTCACAGTCGGCTTTGAAGAATACTGCCGAAATCATTCCGACTCCATTGCCACAGATACAACCTGTTTTCTCGCAAGGGTAAGCTGCTCGGCGAAGGTTGCGATCTCTTCCAACGCACTCTCAAAACATGCAAGCATCATGCCGAAATATAACGGCAGCGTGCAATATATCGAAGATGCCGTTGCACAAATGCCGCACATTAACAAAATGTTTATCTGCTTTGGCATGAATGACTTGACGGGAAGCTCCCCGCAGCAGTTTATTTTGGACATGCAGACATTAATCGTGCGCGTTTTAAGCAAAAGACCTGATATCAAGGTCTATATTATTTCAATTCCCTGCGTCGTAAGCGGTGTAAACACAGGCGGCTTAAGCAACAGCTCCATCGTCACGGCAAATCTCCTGTTACAGGAAACCTGTATGATCAACGGCTGGGGCTTTGTCAACCTAAGCGAATACCTCATGGGCGCCGACGGTGCGCTGCGACCGGAATACAGCTCGGATCACTATGTGCACGAAAACGCAAAGGCATATGAGGTATGGAACAGAGTTTTAAAAAATTATGCCTATATGGAAATCACAAAATAGCATTTCAAAATAACATTTGTTATTATATCATCTTAGAGAAGTTCATAAAACTGTCTTCTCCCCCGTCTTCCGTGTTTGCTATTTTTACCGACACAAATTTTTGATTGGCTTTTAATGCCGCATCCAACAGGGATTTTCCGCTGTTCAGTGTGAAAGTCCCTCCTTTTTCGTTTACCGAAATACAATCCGCGTCCGCATCGCTTCCTATTTTTATCGACGACGGATTCAACTCCATTAACCGCTCAAATGCGCCCGTCTGATATTCCGCCATTCTATCGAGAATTTTCTGTGCAATTTCCTCAGGCAATGCGTTCGTGCTCTCTATAATCAGATTATAATTGCTCATATCGTAATAATCAATGTCATATATTTCCTTGTATCGCACCGTTTCTAGCTTCTGGCGGTTAATCAGCGCTTTTCTGCACTCCTCCTGTGACTGGTAAGATTCGGAATTTGCCCGCACACTGTCATGAAACACCCTGCGGCTCGACTCATTGATATCCGTGATCAGAAACACCTTAAAGCTTTTCGGCGCAAAATGCCACGCAAGACGGGAATCAATTACAATATTGTCGCGTTCCTCGCTGATCTTTGTCGTCGTATCGTCTATCATTTTATCAACGGAACGGTCGCCGCGCTTTGCCGCCTCGTTGACCTGTCTGTTGAACTCCTCCACGGAAACGCCCTTCTCCATTGCAAGCTGCCTGAAAATATTTCCCGTAGAAAAAATCTCATATCCTCTTTCTTTCAGAATTTTCGCCACACTCGATTTTCCGCTTCCAAGATTTCCCGTTATGCTGATATTCATCGTAATCCTCCATTCTTACGCCTGCAAATTTGCCGGCGGCATTTTCTTCTTCCTATGTTTTGAAACACTGCCTTTCTTTTATCTAAAATTATACCCCACAAAAAATACATAGTAAAGAAAAAAGTAGTCATCACACTTTAAAAGTGTTACAATATCATTATCAAGATGCAAAGGGGGCATATGCCTATGGAGAAACAAATTTTTACCAATGATGTCATACTTGCGTGGCTTCAATACTATTCGAAAAACACGACGATTGATTTGGAACATGTAAAAATTATCGACATCACAAAGAAAAACAAGAATGTAATCCCTACCGTTGAGGCGCACAAAACCACGCTTGTATTTACAAATGCGGGAATTGATGATATCTTCTACCGTCTGTGGAATGCGGGGCTTGGAGAATGCGAAATATGGTACAACGAAGGTTCTGATCCGTCCGGTGAGATTTTACATAATCAGGTAAAGGATATGATTGACCGTGGAATCAACGCATCCGCCGGAATGCTGATCTTAAATCCCAATGCCAGAAATACTGCAAAAATCGGACTGAGCAACGAACTCTTACAACGTGGCTCAATTAAATATGTAGGAAGTGAAATCCGTTCTATCATTTTGAGCAAAATGGGCGTTGCGCCACAGGATGACATCTGTGTCATCGGAGGTGAGAGCATTGCGATCGAGGCCGCTCTTATCGCAGCCGAAGGCTCTGTTATCGCAGTTGAGTACAGCCGCGCCGACCGCACGACCTTAGAAGACAATGTCGCTCATTTTGATCTGCACAACATCAAGATCATTGACCATGTGGATGAAGAAAGCATGTCAGACTGCCCCGTGCCCTCGATCGTATTTTTGGTGGCATCGGCAAGCACGGATCAAGAACTTGCCTACCTGGTCAACAAAAACCCCAATATCAACGTGGTGATTTATACACTTGATTTTAAAGCTGCCGCTGCGCTTCCCGATACGCTGCGCGAACTGGGGCTTATGGATATTGATACCATTCAGGTATCCGTTTCAAAGCTTGGCAGCAACAATGCTTTTAAAACAGATCCCGCACCGTGGATCATCACAGCGCGAAGCAGATAATTGTATTACACTTTCCAATTTGAATGAAAAGAGGACATATGAATTTCGTTTGCGAATATTCACATGTCCTCTTATTTTTTTGATGTTATGTAGTAGGAATTTTCTTATCCGACTGCAAAATGTGATTGACCAGCCAGCCAAGCAGAAACTCCAAAAGCTCTTGCAGATATTCCTTCGGATTGTCATCAATCTCATCTAAATTTATGTTCTCAAGCTTATCAATAAACGCCTCATGTGCGCGTTTCTGTGCATCCAGACCTTGATAATGAATACTCTCCATGTATTCCTCTTCGTCAGCGAAATGCTCTTTGGTGTAATCTTTTAGTTCATTCAAAATCTGGACAATGTTGTCATATCCCGACAGATCATTATAAGATTTCACAAGCCGGTCTGCCTTCTCAACAATTCCGAAAAGCTCTTTATGTTCCGCATCTACCAGCTGAATGCCTGTCAAATATTCGTCCGTGAATTCACAGGGATTTTCACGAACCATCCACTCTTCAAGAGGCGGCAGCTTTCCAATCATAATATCACTGCCCAAAATATGACGATAGAGCCACTTTGCGAGAAAACGCACAAGCTCCTGAAGTACCCGCTGCTGTTCGCCCTCATCATCGATATTTATAAATTCATACTCGCGAATCTTCTCGCGGAAAAATTCATGCTGTGTGCGCTGCCGTATCAGCTCGGGATCGCGGATTTTCATCATGTATTCCTCTTCATGTGAAAAATGCTCCTCCGCATATCGGTCAAGTTCTTCGAGAATGCTCTTTAACTCCTGATAACGATCTTTCTGATAATCAATATCCAGCAAATTTTGTGCCCGTGACAGAAGCGTAAACAAATTTCTGTGCTCATCGTCTATCGTTTCTATCCCTGTAAGGCAGTCATCTGTAAATTCAAACATAAAAAACTCTCCTTTTCCTTTATTTAAATAACATATGTATTTTATTTCCTACGGCTTGCACCGTTTGCATGGCACATATC
>JAIEDW010000264.1 GCA_029067805.1 Lachnospiraceae bacterium | reverse complement strand
AGTTCCACTACCTCAACGGGCAGAATTTCTTCTGCTCTTATATAGCCCATGTCTGCCTCCCTAAATTCATATTTTTTAGGAATAGCATTGGCTATAACAACTTCATTTTCATTGCAATAGCCAGTGCTATGCAGACATAACATATCGTTTCATAAACAAGTCCCCTTTCCAATTTTCCTTTTTCATAGTATAATACTTTATACGTGCCCGAATGGGCATAAGCTTACCATAATTACTTTGCAGTTATGGTATCATAATTCTATTGAAAAAGCAATGGAGGAAACAAAATGAAAGTTGAACCGAATGATTGGAGACCATATGGTAAAATCATATACCAAAAACAAAATTTCATCGTCAAACAGGTAGCGCTACTGCCTGAGAAAGCAGTTGAGTACGACGATGCTCCCGATTATGTATGCTGCCCGATTCAGTCTTGGCAGCATACCGATTTACATAAATTATTTGATGACTGGCGCAAACAGTTTGCCAAGGCATCAGGGAACGGAATATGCAAACGGATACCTTGTATCTGTTATCCGGATGCTATGACCTTTCGGGCTGCTTATTTAGCAGGTTTAAAACATAGTTTGTTTATGAAATGTATGGAGGATAACATCAGTAATGGATGGGAGAAAGCAAGGATCATCGCACATGAAGCTGTAACGAAAGCAACGAAATCAAAAAATATGAAGGACATTTGCATTGCTATCGGTTATCCGCCATTTATAATAGCTGCACTTGGCAAGGCCCTTCTCAAATTTGAAGATGGTGATGCAATGCCGCTTATCGCCAAGTTTTATGAAGATCTGATTACAGGTATTCTCTATGTACCTGTAGAAAAGATTGATGCGCTGGCATTTATGATTTCTGATAAAACATGGGAAGTTATCGATTCAGCGGAGTTTAATTACTAAATTTTCTTTTTGATAAAATGAAAGCAAAATAAATATTATTACAGTCCGGGAATCTAAAGAAAGATTCCCGATTTTATTTTTCCTAAAATGTAACCATGCTCCTTTTTGCACCCAAAAATGATAAAAACTCTCCCTTCTTGCTAAAGTCTGCAATGACTGATATATCAATCATATTACAAGAAGTCACTGTTGCAACAGCCCCCTTAACCGCTTCACCCCGTCCGTCAATATTTCTAAAGATGGCGGCGTTGTCACGGAAATCCGGACGGTTTTTTCAGGCGTTTTATTTCCGACGGCAAACCGCTCTGCCCCGCAAACTTCTACCCCCGCTTGTTTCGCACAGATTTCAAAGCTTTTCCCTGTAAAATGTTGTGGTAATTGTATGTATCGAAGCGGTGCCGTAAGTCCGCTTGGCGCAACAAATCCGTCTAAGATCTGATTAACAATCAAATTTCGTTCCACAATTCCTTTTTTGCGTTCGGCAAGGATTTCGTCAGCGGCGCCGTCTTCAATCAAGGCGGCAGACACCGTTGCAAGGAGCGGCGAAATCGAGATATTCAAGGAATATAATGCCGTCACCAACTTTTCATGAAATTTATCCGGAACATGAACAAATGCCGTTCGCAGCCCCGGCGAAATTGTTTTGGAAAGGCTTGAGATATAAACCACCTGTTCCGGCGCAAAGGACGCAATAGGCGGCATCGGCCGGTCCACCAAAAGATTATTGATGCCGTCTTCTATGACAAGCAGATTCTCCTCTTTCGCCACTCTTGCAATCATTTTTCTCGTTTCCAAAGACATTATATGTGCTGTCGGATTCTGGTAATCGGGTATGACATAAAGACCCTTTATATTTTCATTTTGCGCCGCGTAGCGGATTCCCTCCTCTGTCATTTCGTTATGATCGCCCTGAACAGACACTAAATGGATTCCGAATAGCTTCGCCGCTGATTTTACACCGGGATACGTCATTGGCTCTGTTCCGATTTTGTCATATGTTCCAAAGCACGCTGCTAAAGCCGCCGTAATTGCATTTTGTCCGCCTGCTGCCGGAACAATGTGCTCTTTATCCGTATAAAATCCCGATTTTTCAAACCATGCCACGCCCGCCTC
>JAIEDW010000263.1 GCA_029067805.1 Lachnospiraceae bacterium | reverse complement strand
AAGGACGGTGTCAATTATAAGCTCTTTTGCAAGGATATGATCTGTATCAAGGCGGTACCAAGAGGCGTCTGCTTTGTGCTTGCAAAGGAGGAAATGAAGGTGCCGTATCTGTCGATTAAGCAGCTTATGGAGAAGCTGCCGAAGGAGCGTTTTTTGCAGGTGCATCGGATGTGTGTCGTAAATCTCGATCATATAGACTATGTGGATACCGTGAATGGAGTGATCAACATGAAAAACGGTGAAACGGCAGAGGTAGGAGTCACGTACAAAAACAAGCTGATTCAAGTTATAAAGGGTAAGGATGATTAAATGGCAGGACTTGGAAGAAAATTTTGGTATCGAATATTTTGCGCGGCGGCGCTGATTGTGACAATCTATCTGTTGATTGACTTGTCGCTCAGCCACACGCTTGATATAAAAGTGATGGTGTTGTTTGGCATAATCTTTTCCGTGATTCTTTTCGGAATGCTTGATTGGAGCCGTAATTATGCCGCTTTAAAGAAAAATGAGCAGGAGTTAAAGATTTATAAACTCTACATAAAACCGATGGAGGAGCTGACAAAAGACATTCGGGCAAGGCAGCATGAGTTTGACAATCACATGAATGCAATTTTGAATATGCATGTGACGATTGACAATTATGAGGAGCTTGTCAAGGCACAGTCGGCGTATGGAAGAGGGATTTATGATGACAAGTCACGCTGTGATCTCTCGTTTTTGCGCATTTCCGATAAAATACTTGCAGGTTTTTTATACAGTAAGATCATAGGCGCGCCGGAATATGCAGAGATTGATATACAGGTATTGAGTCGGGAAATTGTGACATCCGTGTCAGAACATTCTTTGGTGGAGATTATCGGAGTGCTTGTAGATAACGCTTTTGAGGCGGCAACGCCTGTACTCGGTAAAGTGGAAATGATTTTGGATTCCAAAGATGATAAGTTGATTTTTGCGATTAAAAATCAAGTGGAAAATCTCACGATGAGCGAGATTTCGCATTTTTTTGAAAAAGGATTCACCACGAAGAAAAATCGTGAAGGCAGAGGGCTTGGGCTTTATCAGGCAAACCGAATCGCGATGAGCCATAACGGTGAAATTACTGTGGAGCTTTTGGAGAACAAAGGCATACAGGAGATTTGCTTTCGGGTGGAAATTTAAGATGATGGTTCGTTATCGTTTGGGAATTGCAATTTTGCCAGATATTGGGTATACTTGATTTGAGCGGTGCAATTTAGAGCAGCAGCGTAATACATCACAGAATGGAGGCAGAATACGTGTTGGAGCTAAAAAACATTTCTTATCATGTGGATGATGGAAATGGGAAGGATATATTGAATCAAATCAATTTAAAGATAGATAAAAGATTTACGGCAATTACAGGTCCGAACGGCGGCGGTAAATCCACGCTTGCAAAGATGATCGCAGGCATTATACAGCCGACAGAAGGACAGATTTTTCTTGAGGGACAGGACATTACGGATTTGTCCGTGACGGAACGCGCGCGGCTTGGAATCAGTTTTGCATTTCAACAGCCTGTGCGTTTTAAGGGGATTACGGTACTTGATTTAATCCGTCTTGCAGCCGGGGAACGGTTGAGCGTTGACGGGGCGTGTAAATACCTTTCCGAGGTGGGACTTTGCGCGCGGGACTACATTAACCGCGAGGTGAATGCCAGTCTTTCCGGAGGGGAGTTAAAGCGCATCGAGATCGCTACTGTGATTGCGCGTGGAACAAAACTTTCCGTATTTGATGAACCGGAGGCGGGGATTGACTTGTGGAGTTTTCAGAATTTAATCAAAGTGTTTGAAAACATGCATGGTCAGACGCAAGGGAATATCGTTATTATCTCACATCAGGAACGAATCTTAAATATTGCGGATGAAATTGTGGTAATCGCGAACGGCGAGATTACGAATGTGGGAACGAAGGAGGAGATTCTGCCGCAGCTTTTAGACGGCAGCTTTGAATGCAGGCATAATGCGGGAGGATGTATCCATGGATGAGATTCAGAAAACATTATTGATGCAGGTGGCTGATTTGCATGAGGTGCCTGCGGGCGCTTACAATATTCGCGCAAACGGCGAGTCGGCGGGCAGACGTTCGACGGAACATATTGAGATAGTCACAAAGGAAGATAAGCCGGGCATTGATATTTTTATCAAGCCGGGGACAAAAAAGGAGAGCGTGCACATTCCTGTGCTGATGACACAGACCGGTTTAAAGGAATTGGTGTATAACGACTTTCACATCGGAGAGGACTGTGATGTCACGATTGTTGCGGGCTGCGGAATTCATAACGGCGGCGACAAGACGAGTGAGCATAGCGGCATTCACACATTTTATGTGGGAAAAAATGCAAAGCTTCGATATGTGGAAAAGCACTACGGTTCGGGAGAGGGTACCGGAGAGCGTATCATGAATCCGGAAACCGTGGTGGAGATGGACGAAAACAGCTATATGGAGATGGACACGGTACAGATTAAGGGCGTGGATTCCACAGAGCGCGTTACAAAGGCAAAGCTTGGAAA
>JAIEDW010000262.1 GCA_029067805.1 Lachnospiraceae bacterium | reverse complement strand
GCATAAATCGGCGCTGATACAAAACCTCCCGCCTCTGCGATTTTCTGCCCCGCAAGCACTCTGTCGCCCTTGTTTACGACAGGCACGGCAGGCGCTCCGATATGCTGGCTGAGAGGATAGACCATTTCGCCCGTTGGAGTAATTGTTTTCATTGGCTTGTCCTTTGACAGTTCTTTTCCGTCATATGGGTGGACTCCGCCGCCAAATGTGAGTTTTGCCATATTGATAAACTTGCTCCTTTCTCCATCTGCAAATTTTTAATGTGAAGTTATTCACAATATATTCTTATTTTCACGTTACTAAAATAACTATCTTTACTATACTATTTTTTTGCTATATTTTCACCTGTTTTCTTTGATATTTCGCAAATTTTTTGCTATACTTTTTTATGAACAGATTGAAAACCAAAGATTTTCCATTAGAATGACTTCCACGAAAGGAAAAATTACATGAAATGCATACAGAAAAGTCTTGGAATTTTATCTCCACGCTACAAAATTGAAAATTTCTGTGTTCCTACACAGACATTATTTCTTGATATCGAAACCACGGGACTTTATGCAAAAAGTTCCGTCCTCTATATGATTGGCTGCGTATACTTAAGCGAGGAGGACGGTCCTGCGCACTGGCGTTCCATTCAGTGGTTTTCCACTAACTATGATGACGAAGAAAATGTGCTCGAAGCGTTTGTCAAATTTGTGGCAGACTATCGTTTTTTAATCCATTTTAACGGCAACAGCTTCGATATTCCTTATCTGCAAAACAAACTCGAACACTATCAACTGGAGCTTGATCTGAATCGTTTTGAGGGAATCGACATCTACAGACGCATCGCACCCTACAAGAGTTTTTTGAGGTTGCCAGACTGCAAGCAGAAAACGCTGGAGAATTTTCTGCATACCACAAAGCGCGACGACAAATACACAGGCGGAGAACTGATTGAAATTTATCACGACTATGTTCTGACACGCAATGAAGACAGTGCGCGGCTGCTGTTGCTTCACAATGAAGAAGATTTGAAGGGAATGCTCGAAATCGTTTCCGTACTCGCCATTCCCGATTTGTTTCATCTTCCGATCAAAGTTACCAAAGTACAGGCAAACTATTATAGGGATATCAACCAGAAACAATGTCCTGAAATTATCATGAATTTAAAACTTCCCTCCCCGCTTCCCGTCGACATTTCATACGGCATAAACGACTGCTATTTTACCGGTCACGGCGAGGACGGCAAACTCAGAGTTCCCTTATATGAGGAAGAAATGAAATATTTCTACTCAAACTACAAGGATTATTACTATCTTCCCGAGGAGGATACCGCCATTCACAAATCCGTCGCATCTTTTGTCGATAAAAATTACAGAGAACAGACAAAGGCATCTAACTGTTACACGCGCAAGGCATCTTCTTATCTTCCGCAATGGGATACCGTCTTTACACCTTTCTTTAAGCGAAACTATGACGACAAAGAACTTTTCTTTGAGCTGACCGATGACTTAAAAACACAGCGAGAATCATTTAATTTATATGCACACCATATCCTTGAAATGATGGTTTTAACAAAAAAATAGAAAGTCCGCCAAGCGAACTTTCTATTTTTATTTGCACTATTTATTCTTCACATAGAAGAACGAATTCTTCCTCTCATAACCGATTTCTTTGTAGTTCATAATCTGCTCGGTGCTTCCGATAAAGAGAATACCGCCGCTCTTTAACGAAGCGTTGTACTTTCTGAAAATCTCGTCCTTTGCCTCCTCAGTAAAGTAAATCAACACATTTCTGCACACGATCAAATCACACTTATCAGGATATGTATCTTTCAAAAGATTGTGCTGCTGGAACTGCACACGCGCCTTGATCTCATCGGAAATCTTATAAGACGGACCTACCTTGGTAAAATATTTTTTCTTAAACTCGTCAGGTACAGCTGCAATACTTTTCTCATTGTATAAGCCAAGCTTTGCTTTCTCGATTACCTGCTTATCGATATCCGTCGCCGTAATTGTAATCTGATTAAGCGGAATATGCTTTGAGAATGCCATGACAAGCGAATACGGTTCATCTCCCGTTGAACATGCCGCGCTCCAAATCTTAAGCTTTGTTCCAAATTTGCTGATCAATTCCGGAATGATCTGCTTATCCATCAACTGCCACTGCTCGGGATTTCTGTAAAATTCCGATACATTAATCGTGAGATAATTTACAAAATCTTCAAAGACTGCCTTATCATCACGAAGCTTCAATACAAACTTGTCATATCCCGTCACCTTGTGTTTTGCAATCAGTGTATCAATACGACGTTTCATCTGTTTTTCCTTGTACGCATTCAAGTCAATCTTAGTGAGTGAAAAAACCTCTTTTTTGAAATATTCATAATCATATGCCATGAGTATTTCCCCCTTTGCTTTTTTCTTAAACAACTATTGTTATACAAACTTTGTTATACAGATTTTGTTAAAATATTCACATATAAACTTTAATAAATAGCCCCGGGAGCGTTCTGCTCCCAGAGCAATTTCATTCAGTTGTAACGCTCTGCCTTTGATTACTCGGCAGTTTCTTCCGCTTCCTGCTTTGCAATCACTGCATCAATATCTACCGAAACAACATCCGCATCATCTTCTGCTGCCTTTTCCTCAACAGGCTCTT
>JAIEDW010000261.1 GCA_029067805.1 Lachnospiraceae bacterium | reverse complement strand
CTTCTATTTTTTCTTCCACCCTGCGATTTTCCTGCTAAAAATTCGCACGGTCCATGCTCAAAGACAATATATTCCGCTTCCGGAACATCAATCATAAGCATTTGTGGCGGAATTTCGCCGCTATAATCAATCGGCAGGCGTACACCGTAACACTCCGCAAGCGGAATTCCCCAACTGCAAATTCTTCCGGTCGGCTCATTGATAAATGCCATAACCTGTCCACTTCCGCTATTATTTTCACTGCCGCCCATATCATCTAATTTACCTTTTACGCCATCAAGTAAACCACAGATTGTTTCACAATCCTGTCCCAGAATAAGACTTTGCTTTTGCCAAAAATCCCAGTATCCGATGCTTTCATAGTTTTTGATATGCAAAAATTTGTGCGCCGGAATTGTCACAAAGTAGATTTTTACATTCTCTGTTGATTGCTCCATGCCACAGCCTCCAATTCCTAATAAGTAACAGTCGAACGGCTTTATGATTGTGCGAAGTACCACAGGTTTCGGATTTTGACGATACTCACTTGGGGTAATATTATAAGCCTCTTTAAATGCACGCGTAAAGGCTTCATGCGAAGAAAAACCATATTGCAAAGCGATTTCCAATATTCCATTGTCCGTATCTCTAAGCGCTTTCAATGCAAAAGCTAATCTTCGATATCGTAAATAATCTCTGTATTGCATACCTGATATCTCTTTGAATTTCCTTGAAAGATAATATTCGGAATATCCTAATTCTTTGGAAAGATTATACAGTGCTAATGCTTCCTTATCATTCTTTTTTATGTGATAATCTATTGTATCAATCATCTGTTGTATGTTTTTCTGCCATTTACACATTAATCTGCCAACCTCGCTTCAACTGTTTTGTATTTATTATACAACATTTGTGTAAGCTCTACTTGATTTTATTTGCGATAATATTTACATATTAGAAGACGCATTTTTCTGTTCCGTCAAGACCCCAAAATCAATTTGTTGGCATACAGCAAAATATTATAGACCACATTTTAAATACAGTTTCTGACATATTTAAATGAGCCGTGGAGATTTTCTCTCTACGACTCATTAATTACATCTTACCAATCATATTCGTCTAACTTCAATGTATATGATTCTCCTGGTATAATATCATAAATCACAATGGAATCATCTTTGAACTTATCTCCTGCACTAAGCGATTTCAGATAAATATTGTTTGTTTGAACAATATAGCCCTCGTTGTCATATAATTTATAGGAAATAATGTCGTAACCAGATTTACTGTTTCCATACGTTTTTTCGCCGGAAATTGTGATTTTTAATTGGGGCAGGTAATCTTTTTCAAATTTATAAGACACATCTTTTATCTGTATGATGGATTCTGTAGTTCCGTCATATCCTATAACCCTTAAGTCGAGCGGAAATGCATCAAAAGTCACTTGAACATCTCCAATCGGTAGACAATAAAATGCATCACAGTTGACTTCATCAAATTGAACTATATCAGCTTTATAAACAGTTAGATACACTTTCCCATTTACTGACTTTCCGGGAGCAATTTCTGATGCCGGAATTCTAACATTTGCCAGATACTGTTCTCCGGCAGCTTGGCTTGTAT
>JAIEDW010000260.1 GCA_029067805.1 Lachnospiraceae bacterium | reverse complement strand
CTTGCCGCAATTTTGGAGGAAAAACAGAAAGAATACGGACATGATATCTTTATCATATCGGACGAGCCTTACAGAGACATTATTTTTGCGGGAGTTGATGCACCTTATGTGTCAAAGTTTTATGACAATACCCTCTCGTGCTATTCGTTTGCAAAGTCCATGTCGATACCGGGCGAGCGTCTTGGATATGTGGCGGCGAATCCGAAGTGTACGGACAGTGAGTTGATTTCCGTGATGTGCGGTCAGATTTCACGGGGAATCGGTCATAATTGCCCACCGTCCATCATACAGATAGCAGTAGCGGATATTCTTGGCGTGACTTCTGATTTATCGGTGTATGAGAAAAACATGAATATTATTTATGACACGCTTGTCAGTTTAGGGTTTGAGGTTGTAAAGCCGGGCGGAACGTTTTATATTTTCCCGAAGGCGCTTGAGGAGGATTCCATTGCATTCTGTAATAAGGCAAAAGACTATGACCTTGTGCTTGTACCGGCAGACTCATTTGGATGCCCGGGATATTTCAGAATGGCATATTGTATTGAAACAGAGAAGGTGGAACGCGCGATGGTGGCACTTCGCAAGTTTGTCGAAACGGAATACGGCGTGAAAGGATAACTATGATAGAAATTTTAAAGGCAATATTATTTGGAATTGTAGAAGGTATCACAGAATGGCTGCCCGTCAGCAGTACAGGGCATATGATTATTCTTGACGAGTTTGTAAAACTTGACTGCACACCGGAATTCCTTGAAATGTTTCTCGTGGTGATACAGCTCGGTGCGATCCTTGCCGTAGTAATTCTCTTTTGGAAAAAAATATTTCCGTTCCAATTCAATGATAAATCAAAGCCCGTAATTGAGATGGATAAGATCATGCTATGGCTGAAAATTGTGGCAGCATGTATTCCGGCGGCGGTTGTGGGGCTGCTGTTCGACGATATCTGCGAGGAACTTTTCTACCACGCAATTCCCGTAGCAATCGCGCTGATTGTTTTTGGTATCGCATTTATTATTGTAGAAAGAAAAAATAAGGGGAAAAAGGCAAAAATAAAAACGCTTAACGACATTACATTTCAGACAGCACTGATTATTGGGGTGTTCCAGTTAATCGCCGCAATCTTCCCGGGAACCTCACGCTCCGGTGCAACGATTGTCGGCGCACTGCTCATTGGCGTTTCAAGGAGTGTGGCGGCAGAGTTTACCTTTTTCCTTGCGATTCCGGTCATGTTTGGCGCAAGCCTTTTGAAAATACTGAAATTCGGTTTTACCTTTACTGGAACAGAGGCGTGTATACTGATTGTTGGTATGGTTGTGGCGTTTGTGGTATCAGTGTTTGTAATCAAGTTTCTTATGGATTATATTAAAAAGCATGATTTTCAAGTGTTTGGATGGTATCGGATTATACTTGGCATCATTGTGATTGCGCTTGGAATGTGCGGTGTGATTACGGTATAGGATAGAATTTTTATGAAGGAGGAAATGCATTATGAAGTACAAAATTATTGGAAATACAATGCCGGCAGTGGAAGTGCTTTTTGACGCACCGGGAGAGTCTATGTACACGCAGTCGGGCGGAATGGCATGGATGTCAGATGGCGTTGCCATGGATTCCAATATGAAAGGCGGTCTGGGCAAAGGCATTGGCAGAATGTTCTCGGGAGAGTCATTGTTTATGGCAACATATAAGGCGGAACGCGCTGGCAGCATGATAGCGTTTGCATCCACCGTTGCGGGTGAGGTGTTACCGATTGACGTGGGAGCCAGTGGCGGCATGATCTGTCAGAAGGGCGCTTTTCTCTGTGCGCAGGAAACAGTACATCTGAATGTGACATTTACCAAGAAGTTTTCTGCCGGATTTTTTGGTGGTGAGGGATTTATCCTGCAGGATATTAGCGGTACTGGAATGGTTTTTCTGGAGATTGACGGAAACAAAGTGGAAAAAAATCTGGCGCCCGGGGAAGTCCTTAAAGTTGATACAGGAAATGTGGTTGCGTTCGAAAAATCAGTGAAGTATGATATTGAAGCAGTAAAGGGACTGAAAAATATCTTTTTGGGCGGCGAAGGACTATTTTTGACAAAACTGACGGGACCAGGCAAGGTTATTTTACAGACACAGAATTTCAATGATTTTGCAGGACGCATTATTAGGATGGTACCGTCAAGGTAGGAATGAATTTTTGAAAAATCGTTAATAGTTTGACAGAATTCGAATAAAGAATTAAAAAAACAAGGGAATCAAGGTGTTGCTGTTTGTATGAATAAATATTTCAAAGTAAAAACAGCTACTTATTTATTAAAAAATGAGGTATAAAAATGGGTTATACAAGGGAGCAAATTCTTGAACAATGCAGAAAAGCCTTCCAGAATAAAAACACTTTTTATAAAAAAGAATTTATAAATTATAGAGGTAAAACTACAGATACCAGAGAGTATTATACCGAAGTCATAGCCGAATTTTTATGTGATAACATAACCGATTATATTAACGGGATTGATTGTATTACACGAAAAAGTTCCTATAAAACTAATGGACACGATGGACAATATGATGCCGATTCAAACCGTGAAGAAGAGAAAATCGCCATGCGCTTTTTCCTACAAAGCAGAGATTATGGCGCATTTAGTTTGATTGGACAAATTGAGGATTATCAAACGCCGCTTAAATCAAGTGCCGATGATGAAGCAGGTAAAATAGATCTGCTTTCTTGTGACGGTAAGATAATGCGGATATTGGAACTCAAGAAGCCCGACAGTAAAGAAACGATGCTTCGCTGTGTTTTGGAAGGTTACACATATTTGAAAACTGCCAATAATGATAGACTGATAACGGATTTTGGATACAATCCGGAAGAGGTCAAACTAAAAGCAAGTCCATTTGTATTCTATGGCGGTGAGCAACATAAAGAAATGAAGCAGCCCCGACCGCAATTGCGAAAACTAATGAAAATACTTGACAAGTAAACCTTATTACATAAAAGAAAGTCAAAAATATGTTGTTGTAGAGGATTAAAATAAGTGCGGACATTTAATACCGGGTGAAACAGTTGGGGCTCCGGTAAGGAAGCACACTAAGAAGAACAGTTCTTTTGTATGCCCTAAGTGTAGAGCTCACAACAAATTAATTATACAAGGATAAAGAACAGATATAGAGATCAAACTCGGGCCACATGATGTGGTCCGGATTTGTTTTATTTAAAAATTTATAGAGTCTATTTATCAGAAATGGACAGTGCCAGTACCGGGAATGTGAAAGAGCTGGGAATAAGGGAATATTCCCGGCGCCAAAGAAGAGTGTATCATGCTGGTAAATTATTTGGCTTTACATTGCGGATAAGAACAGACAATGGTATAATAGCCACAAGTTATAAAAGAAACAGAAAGGAAATAAATACCATGAAAACAACAAAAAACAACATTTGGAACTTTAACAGCGAGATTGATGCGGAGGTTTGCGGAGAAGGCGTAGAGCGTAAAATCATGGCATACGCTGACGAGATGATGTGCGTGGAAAACCACTTTAGCAAAGGTTCAATCGGCGCAATGCACAGCCACCCGCACACGCAGATCACATATGTCGTATCAGGGCAGTTTGAATTTACAGTCGGCGAAGAAAAGAAAATTGTCAAAGCAGGCGATGTGCTCTTAAAACGAAACGGAATTGAGCATGGCTGCGTTTGCCTGGAGGAAGGAATTCTGCTCGATATCTTCAATCCCATGCGCGAAGAGTTTGTTAAATAAATAGAAGCATGTGTAAAAAATTAGCAAGCGTCGCTGCAAAGCGGCGCTGTTTTGATTCAATAAGGCAGCTTGCGAAGTGTACTGACGTCTGATGTTGCAAAAAACTGTTGACATCCTATCATCTGTATAATAGTGGATAGAACGGCATAATTTAGAAAATCTTTATAAATAATTAGAAAAAGATTGTTGACAATAAAATTGGAAAGTAGTAAGTTAATATATGTAAATATTAGCACTCCATTGAAACGAGTGCTAATAAGTTTATAAAATACGGACAGAAGGAGGCGTGGCAGATTGGATTTAGATGAGCGGAAGCAGAAAATTCTTCAGGCGATTATCCAAAACTATTTGGAAACAGGCGAACCGGTGGGCAGCAGAACCATTTCAAAGTACACCGATTTAAACCTAAGTTCTGCCACAATCCGAAATGAGATGTCCGACTTAGAGGAGCTCGGTTATATCATCCAGCCGCATACTTCTGCGGGGCGTATCCCGTCAGACAAGGGATATCGGCTATATGTAGACCGCATGATGCTTGAAAAAGAGGAACAGCTCAACCAAGCGACGCAGGAAGTCAAGGAAATGCAGCGCATCCTCCTCGAGCGCGAAGACAAAATGGAGTCGGTGCTGAAACAGATGGCAAAAATGCTTGCCGTCAATACAAATTACGCCACCATGATAACGGCGCCTCAAGTGAGAGGCAACAAGCTGAAATTTATACAGCTCTCAAGAGTTGACAAGGGACAGCTGCTCACCACGATTGTCATCGAGGGAAACGTGATCAGAAACAGTATGATATCCGTTGACGATCCTCTGGATGATGAAACGCTGTTAAAGCTCAATATTTTGTTAAACACGAATTTAAATGGACTGCCGATTGAGGAAATCAATCTTGCGATGATATCAAAGCTTAAGCAGCAGGCAGGAACTTATGCCGGAATTGTGGCAGAAGTGATGGATGCCGTGGCGGCAGAAATCAAGAGCGATGAAGATATTGAAATTTACACAAGCGGCACAAACAATATTTTTAAATATCCCGAGCTTGCGGACAATCAAAGGGCAAGCGAGCTGATTACCACATTTGAGGAAAAACAACTCTTGACCGAACTGGTCAACGAAACGCTTACCGATGAAACGGGTACGGGAATACAAGTATATATAGGAAACGAAACGCCCGTAAAAACAATGAAGGATTGCAGCGTGGTCACGGCGACTTACGAACTTGAGGAGGGCGTAAAAGGAACGATTGGCATCATCGGACCGCGGCGTATGGATTATGATAAGGTAATCCACACCTTGAAGACGTTAAAGAGTCAGCTCGACACGATCTACAAAAAAGAGGATGGGCAGACTTAATATAGATATTTTATATAGAAAGGACGACGAGTAAGAGTGGAAGAAAAAGAATTAGACAAACAGGATACGTTGGAAAATACCGATTCTGAGAATACCAATTCCGAAGAACCCGTTTCCGAAGATACAACATTGGAAGAAGATGCCGCACTCGAGGAAACCGCAGCGGAAGATGCCGAGTCGGGTGAGAAAAAAGGAAAGAAAAAATCCATTTTGGGAAAAGAAAAAAAGTCCAATAAACTTCAAGAAAAAGTGGATGAGCTTGAGGACAGGGTCAAACGCCAGATGGCGGAGTTTGACAATTTCAGAAAGCGTTCCGAGAAAGAGAAGGCAGCAATGTTTGAAACCGGTGCAAAGAGCGTGATTGAAAAGATCTTACCGGTGGTAGACAATTTCGAAAGAGGACTTGCGGGACTTTCCGAGGAGGAAATGAAACAACCTTTTGCGGAAGGTATGAACATGGTATATAAACAGCTTATTACCGAGCTTGAAAAGCTTGAGGTAAAGCCGATTGAGGCAGTCGGATGCGAATTTAATCCGGAACTTCACAATGCGGTGATGCAGACGGCAAGCGAGGAATACGATTCGGGCATCGTCGCACAGGAATTGCAAAAAGGCTATACTTACCGCGACAGCGTCGTGCGCCATAGCATGGTAGCGGTCGTAGAATAAAGCGTGAAGAGAAATTCTAAGCCTGCAAAGTACGCAGACTAACAATTTCTAAAACTTCACGCAGCAGATTTGTGCAGAGGCACAAATTCGCGCATTGAGAAAAAGTAAGATAATAAAAAATAACAAATTAAAAGGATTTCAAATATAGGAGGAAAAAATTATGGCAAAGATTATTGGTATTGACTTAGGTACAACAAACAGCTGCGTTGCAGTTATGGAGGGTGGTAAGCCCACCGTTATCGCAAATACAGAGGGAGCAAGAACAACACCTTCCGTAGTGGCATTTACAAAGACAGGAGAAAGACTTGTCGGTGAGCCCGCGAAACGTCAGGCAGTTACGAATGCGGAAAAGACAATCGCATCAATCAAGAGAGATATGGGTACGGACAAAGGCAGAACGATTGACGACAAGAAGTATTCTCCGCAGCAGATTTCCGCAATGATCCTTCAGAAGTTAAAGGCAGATGCAGAGAGCTACTTAGGCGAGAAGATTTCGGAGGCAGTTATCACGGTTCCCGCATATTTCAACGATGCACAGCGTCAGGCGACAAAGGATGCCGGAAAGATCGCGGGTCTTGATGTAAAACGTATTATCAACGAGCCGACAGCGGCAGCTTTAGCTTATGGTCTTGACAACGAAAAAGAGCAGAAGATTTTAGTATATGACCTTGGTGGTGGTACATTCGACGTATCTATCATCGAAATCGGTGACGGCGTTATCGAGGTTCTTGCTACAAACGGTGATACCCACCTTGGCGGTGACGACTTCGACAACAAGCTGATCGACTGGATGATTGCTGAATTCAGAAAACAGGAAGGTATTGACCTTTCCGGCGACAAGATGGCAATGCAGAGATTAAAAGAAGCGGCAGAAAAGGCAAAGAAAGAACTTTCTTCCGCAACAACGACAAATATCAACTTGCCGTTCATCACCGCTACGGCAGATGGCCCTAAGCATTTTGACATGAACCTTACAAGGGCGAAATTTGACGAATTGACAAATGATTTGGTAGAGAAGACAGCGATACCGGTACAGAACGCATTAAGAGATGCAGGACTGACAGCATCGGAAATCGGTCAGGTATTGTTGGTAGGCGGTTCTACCCGTATTCCTGCAGTACAGGATAAAGTAAGACAGCTCACAGGCAAGGAGCCGAGCAAGTCACTCAATCCGGACGAGTGCGTGGCAATCGGTGCATCAATCCAGGGCGGTAAGCTTGCTGGCGATGCAGGTGCAGGCGAAATCCTTCTTCTTGACGTTACTCCGCTTTCACTTTCTATTGAAACAATGGGCGGCGTTGCTACCAAGTTGATTGAGAGAAATACAACCATTCCGACAAAGAAGAGCCAGATTTTCTCTACGGCGGCAGATAACCAGACAGCCGTAGATATCAATGTCGTACAGGGTGAAAGACAGTTTGCGAGAGATAACAAGTCTCTTGGACAGTTCAGACTTGACGGTATTCCTCCCGCAAGACGTGGCGTTCCTCAGATTGAGGTTACTTTCGATATCGATGCAAACGGTATCGTAAACGTATCCGCTAAGGATTTAGGAACAGGTAAAGAGCAGCATATCACAATTACGGCAGGCTCTAACATGTCTGACGAGGATATTGAAAAGGCAGTAAAGGAAGCTGCTGAGTACGAGGCACAGGATAAGAAGCGCAAGGAAGCAATCGACGCGAGAAATGATGCGGACTCGTTCGTATTCCAGACAGAGAAGGCATTGACAGAGGTAGGCGACAAGATTGACGCAAGTGAGAAAGAATCGTTAGAGGCAGACTTAAATGATATCAAGTCGTTCCTTGAGAGCACAAAGGATGTCGAGATGACAGAGGATCAGGTTGCTGAGCTGAAAGGCAAGCAGGAAGCTCTGATGTCAAAGGCACAGAATCTTTTTACAAAGATGTATGAGAATATGCAGGGTGCAGCAGGCGCAGGTCCCGACATGGGTGACATGGGCGGTGCGGCACAGGCAGATACAGGTGCGGCAGATGACGTTGTAGACGGAGATTACAGAGAGGTTTAGTCTAATATGGCGGAGCAGAAAAGAGATTATTATGAGGTATTGGGCGTCGAGCGCGGCGCCGATGATGCCTCGATCAAAAAAGCATACAGACAGCTTGCCAAGAAATATCATCCTGATATGAATCCGGGAGATGCAGAAGCGGAGAAGAAATTTAAGGAAGCGTCGGAGGCATATGCAGTTCTGAGTGACCCTGACAAAAGGCGTCAGTATGACCAGTTTGGTCATGCTGCGTTTGAGGGTGGAGGAGCCGGCGGTTTCGGCGGTTTTGATTTTAGCGGAGCGGATTTCTCAGACATATTCGGCGATATTTTTGGGGACTTTTTCGGAGGCGGAAGCCGTCGTGCAAGCAACGGGCCGATGCGCGGAGCGAATCTTCGAACCAGCGTCCGGATATCATTTTCGGAGGCTGTGTTTGGCGTAGAAAAAGAGCTTGACTTGAATCTGAAAGATACCTGTAAAACTTGTAACGGAAGTGGGGCAAAACCCGGAACTTCTCCGGAAACATGTCATCGCTGCGGCGGGCGTGGTCAGGTAGTGACAAGACGCCAGACTCCGTTTGGAACAATTCAGAATTCACAGACTTGTCCCGATTGTGGCGGTACTGGAAAGACGATCAAAGATAAGTGCCCTGATTGTGGCGGAAGCGGTTATATTTCGGGCAGAAAGAAGATACAGGTGTCCATTCCGGCAGGTATCGACAATGGCCAGAGCGTGCGCATCAGAGATAAGGGCGAGCCGGGTGTAAACGGCGGACCAAGAGGCGATTTGCTTGTGGAAGTTGTGGTTGACAGACACCCTATTTTCCAGCGGCAGGATATGAACATATTCTCGACAGTGCCGGTTTCTTTCGCGGTAGCGGCGCTTGGCGGAGAAGTGCTGATTGATACGGTTGACGGCAAGGTCGTTTATGACGTAAAAGCAGGCACACAAACTGACACGCGTGTCAGATTGCGCGGAAAGGGTGTTCCTTCTCTTCGGAATAAAGAAGTGCGCGGCGACCATTATGTCACACTTGTGGTACAGGTTCCCGAAAAGCTTTCAAGCGAGGCAAAGGATTTGCTGCGTCAGTTTGATAAGGAAACGGGAAACAGTCTGGAGTCTGTTAAGAATATGGATAACCATGACAGCAATGACGACAAGGACAAAAAGAAGCGTAAAAGTTTCTTTAATAAATAGTAATTCAAACTTCCGTATGGTATGATATTGATTAAGATATTATTTCATGCGGAAGTTTTTTCATCCAATAAAATGACTCGCGGCAGCGTGTCGATGTTTGGTTGTGAAAGGGGATAAACAGATGAAGTGGAAAAAATTTACGGTAAAAACGATTACGGATGCTGAGGATATCATTATCAGCACGCTCTATGATATTGGGTTGGAGGGTGCCCAGATTGAAGATAAGGTTCCGTTGACGCCGCTGGAGAAAGAGCAGATGTTTGTTGATATTCTTCCCGACGGACCGGAAGACGATGGGATTGCGTATCTTAGTTTTTTTGTGGAGGATAGTGAGGAAAATCCTGTTGACACAGACGAAATAGTTGCAAACATCAAGCAGGAGTTGGACGGTCTGCGGAATTTTATGGATGTGGGCGAGGGCACGATTATGGTGTCGGAAACGGAGGATATTGACTGGATCAACAACTGGAAACAGTTTTTCCATCAATTTTATATTGATGATTTGCTTGTGATTCCGTCATGGGAAGAGGTAAAACCCGAGGATAAGGATAAGAAGATACTGCATATTGATCCCGGAACGGCATTTGGAACCGGAATGCATGAAACGACGCAGCTTTGCATCAGACAGTTAAAAAAATATATCACACCGGAAACAGAGCTGCTTGATGTGGGAACGGGCAGCGGAATCCTTGCAATTATTTCCTTAATGTATGGTATTAAGCATGCGATGGGAACGGATTTGGACCCATGTGCGGTGGAGGCTGTACGCGAAAATATGAAGACGAATGATATTAAGCCTGAATGTTTTGAGATGATGATTGGGAATATTATTACTGATAAAGCTGTGCAGGACAAAGTGGGTTATGAAAAATATGACATTGTTGTCGCAAATATTTTGGCAGATGTGTTAGTTCCGCTCACACCCATTATTGTAAACCAACTAAAGCCAGGCGGCATTTATATTACATCGGGTATTATTGATAATAAGGAACAAGTCGTCCGTGACGCGGTGGAGCAGGCAGGACTTGAGGTTATTGACGTTACCTATCAAGGGGAGTGGGTAAATGTGACGGCGCGGAAGCATGTGTAAACTGAGTAATTATGACATATATGTCATAATTACAAAATGCAAATAAAAATTAATAATTAGCGATGAAATTATCATGTGTTTGTAAATAATAGCAGAGATAAACAGGTAGAAAAGAACATGAACAATAAAGAAATGGTTATTTTCATAGGAATACAGGCGAGTGGTAAGACGACGTTTTATCATAAACAATTTGCGCAATATGCACATATTAACTTGGATACTCTTCACACCCGCAATAAGGAGCGGATTGCGTTGGAGGAATGCTTTGCTTTGGGGAGAAGTATGGTTATTGATAATACAAATCCGACAGTGGCAGACAGGCAAGGATATATCAGCAGGGCAAAAGAAAGCGGATATCATGTAACGGGATATTTTTTTCAATCGCGCATCAGTGATTGTGTGGAGCGCAATGAGAAAAGAGAAGGAAAAGCTAAAGTACCAAGAAATGCGATTGCAGCGACTTCCAATAAATTGGAGATGCCAAGTTATACGGAAGGTTTTGACCAATTGTATTTTGTTCATATGGAGAACGAGCAGATGATTGTGGAAGACTGGAAAGTGGGAGAAGATTAATGTACATTAGAATTCGCAGACTGTGAAAGGAGTATGGTGATAGAGATGAAATTTGATGATTTTGACAGGCAGATGCGTATTTATGAGGAATCGCTTGACCAATACATACTGCCGGATATGTATCTTGTAGCAAGGCTTGACGGCAGGTCGTTTACAAGGCTGACAAAGGAAATCTGTAAATTTGAAGCGCCCTTTGATGTGCGGTTCAGGGATTATATGGTGGAAACGGTGAAGTACCTTATGGGGTGTGGATTTCGCGTTGTCTACGGCTTTACGGAGAGTGATGAGATTTCACTTTTATTTCATGCAACGGACAATACGTTTGGCAGAAAAGTACGGAAAATAAATTCGACACTTGCAGGAGAGGCAAGTGCAGTGTTTTCTTTAAAATTAGGAAAAGTTGCGACATTTGACTGCCGCGTGATTCCGCTGCCGAATCTTGAAAGAGTCGCTGATTATTTTATATGGCGACAGGAAGATGCTCATAGAAATTCCCTCAATGCGCATTGCTATTGGGCGTTGCGAAAAGAGGGTATCGGACAGGGACAGGCAACGGCAATGTTGGAAGGCAAATCGGTAGCCTTTAAAAATGAACTGTTGTTTCAAAAAGGCATTAATTATAATGAACTTCCGAATTGGCAGAAACGCGGTATTGGTATCTATTTTCAAGATACCGCGAAGGAAGGCTTCAATCCTGTGACCAAGGAAACGGTGCAGACAACAAGGCGTGAGCTTATAGTGGATTATGAACTTGTGCTTGGCAGGGAATATGGCGAATGGGTTGCGACGTTTGCAGACGGTGAATAATAGAGAGGTGTTTTGGCTATGGAATGTTCTATCAGAAAATGGAATATAAAAGATGCTGTCAATTTGGCGGAAATGCTGAATAATAAAAAGATTTTAGACAATTTGCGTGACGGATTGCCATATCCATATACCGTAAAGGATGCGGAAGAATATATTACTGCAATGCTTTCAGCAGATCAGGAAAAAACATTTGCTTTTGCAATCACGCTTGATGATAAAGTGATAGGCAGTATCGGCGTTTTTAGGTGTGAGAATATTCATTTCAGAACTGCGGAAATGGGTTACTATATCGGTGAACCGTATTGGGGGAAAGGTATCATGACAAGCGCAGTAAAGCAGACTTGCCAGTATATATTTGAACATACAGATATCATCCGAATCTTTGCGGAGCCCTTTAGTGAGAATGTCGCGTCCTGCCGCGTGCTCGAAAAAGCAGGATTTGAATTTGAGGGACTTCTCCGAAATAATGCTGTCAAAAACGGTAAGGTGTTGGATATGAGAATGTATTCCTTGATACGGGAAGCGTAGGGTGGCAGCTGGTCAAAAAAGTAATAGATTGCCATAATATTTAAATAAACTACCGGATAAATGGACATATTTACAGATATCCAAAAGAAAGAGGAAATCACAATGTATCATTTTTTTGTCGAACCGCATCAGATTTGTGACACAAATGTCATGATAACAGGAGAAGATGTTAATCATATCAAAAATGTAATCCGTCTGAAAATCGGTGATGAGATCAGCGTAAGCAACGGAATAGACGGAAAAGATTACCGCTGTGAAATAGAGGAAATTACGGAAACGCAGGTAGTATGCAAGCTGCGGTTTATCAAGGAGGATGGTGTGGAGCTGCCTTCAAAGGTATATCTTTTTCAAGGACTGCCAAAAGGTGATAAGATGGAATTTATCATTCAAAAAATGGTTGAGCTTGGCGTCTATGAAATCATACCCGTAGCAATGAAACGCTGTGTCGTGAAACTGGACGAGAAAAAGGCAAAATCAAAAATCGCAAGGTGGCAGGGTATCGCAGAGGCTGCCGCAAAGCAGAGCAAGCGAGCCGTTATTCCGCAGATTAATCATGTGATGACATATCAACAGGCATTGGAATACGCAAAAGATATGGACGTAAAACTTGTACCTTACGAAATGGAGAATATTTTGGACGGCTCATCGGGAATGGAGGGGACCAGGAAAATCATAGACAGCTTAGAGCATGGACAACGTATTGCAATTTTTATAGGTCCGGAAGGTGGTTTTGAGGAGAGTGAAATTAACGATGCAATCGCCCTTGGAATGAAACCTGTCACGCTTGGCAGGCGCATCTTGCGCACGGAAACGGCGGGAATGACAGTTATGGCTTGGATTATGTATCAATTGGAGAAATAGAAGAAAAAATTGATATAATGTCAATATTTTACCAAAAATATTAAAAATATAGGGTTTTTTTTATGCAAAAAAACTTGTATAATGAACATGTAAACAAAGAGGGTATTTAAAATACCCCGAAGAAAAGGAGGATTTTTTACTATGAAAAAGAAGATATTGTCAATCGTGCTTGCTATGAGTATGATCGTATCTGTAACAGCCTGCGGGCTGAAGTCACCCGATACATCATCTTCGGGAACAGGAACACCTGCAGCAGACACAGGAGCGGCAGCAGCGCCTGCTGAAACAACAGCGGCGCCGGCAGATACAACAACGCCGGCAGCAGAGCCTGAGGTAACATTGGTATATGCGGAAGTAAACCCGCTTGACACCATTGTAGGACAGACAGCAACAGCATTTGCTGATAAGGTAGCAGAGCTTTCCGGCGGCACAATGAAGATTGATATTCAGGCAAGCGGTGTGCTTGGTTCTGAGAACGACGTTTTGGACACCATGTTAGGCGGCGGCGGTACAATCGATATGTCACGTATCTCTGCATTCGCGCTGACAAGCTACGGCGGAGAGAAGTCAATGTTGCTTTCCCTTCCGTACACATTTGTAAACCGTGAGCATTTCTGGTCATTTGCGACATCGGATCTGGCAGAAGAATTCTTGCTTGAGCCGCATGAAAATGGCAGTGGCGTAAGAGGATTGTTCTACGGTGAGGAAGGTTTCCGTCATTTCTTTACAACAAAGGAAATTTCGGGAATGGACGATTTGGCAGGCATGAAGCTTCGTGTTTCCAATGACCCTGTTATGAACGGTTTGGTTGAGTCATTAGGCGCAAATCCTACGGTAGTATCGTTTAACGAGTTGTATTCCGCATTGCAGACAGGTGTTGTAGACGGTGCAGAGCAGCCAATCGCAAACTACAAGTCAAACGCATTCAATGAAGTTGCCGCAAACCTGATTTTGGACGGTCACACATTGGGCGCAATTCAGGTTATCATCACAGATGATGCGTGGGACTCATTGACAGAGGAGCAGCAGAACATCTTGGTTGAGGCAGGCGAGTATGCATCACAGTTCAACAGACAGATTTCTGAGGATGCTGAAAATGAAGTTTTGGAACAGTTGAAGGCAGACGGCGTAAACGTTGTGGAAGTAAATGACGTTACTCCTTGGCAGGAAGCTGTAAAGAGTGTTATTGAAGAAAATACAAAGGGTCAGGAAGATTTATATCAGCAGATCCTTGACTTAGCAAAATAAAAAGTCGAATACCGTTAAAGAGCGCATTGGATTACCCTTTGCGCTCTTATGGTAAGTTCCTATTGTGAGAGGAGGGGTTCTATGTCAGCTTTTTTTGAACGGGTAGATAAAATAAAGCCTATTTTTGACATAACATATAAAATCGTACTGTTTGTATGCAAACTGTTGCTGATCGCTGATATTTTGATCACAACGATGAGTGTTATTGGCAGATATGTTTCGTTTATTCCGGATCCCGCATGGAGTGAGGAAGTTGTGCTGACTTGTATGGCGTATATGGCAGTTTTGTCAGCTGCGCTTGCGATTCGACGGGGGGCACACATTCGCATGACAGCGCTTGATCGCTATCTGCCGGCCGGACTGATTCGCTTTTTGGATATTTTGGCAGATATCAGCGTTCTGATTCTGGCAGTCGTGATGATTGTGGTAGGCTGGAGGTATGCGGCAGGTCTTGGAGCAAAGGGAACATACGTTAGTATGCCGTGGTTATCAAGATTTTGGATGTATTTTCCGGTGCCTGTAGCAGGTATCGCAATGGTGATCTTTGAGGTGGAAACACTCTACAATCACCTGAAAAGTATTGTATTAAAGGAGGGGAAAGCATGAGTACACAGACAATAGCAATTTTGGTATTACTCGTTAGTTTTGCGGTAATGATTTTTCTGCGCTTTCCGATTGCGTACGCGGTTGCGCTTTCGTCCCTTCTATGTTTATTGTATCAGGGATTACCGTTTACGACGATTTGCCAGCAGATGGTAAAGGGTATTAACTCGTTCAGTTTGATGGCTGTGCCGTTTTTTATCACGATGGGCTGTCTGATGGGCAGCGGAGGTATTTCGGAAAAACTGATTGCGCTGGCAGATGCCTGTGTTGGCTGGATGACCGGTGGTATGGCAATGGTAAATATCGTTGCATCTTATTTCTTTGGTGGTATTTCCGGTTCGGCAGCAGCGGATACGGCGTCTCTCGGAAGTATCTTGATCCCGATGATGGTTGATCAGGGTTATGATGATGACTTCTCTACGGCTGTTACGATTACATCTTCTTGTGAGGGACTTTTGGTACCGCCCAGCCACAACATGGTTATTTATGCAATGTCTGCCGGCGGTGTTTCCGTGGGAAGCTTATTCCTTGCAGGATATATTCCGGGAGCGTTGCTTGCGGTTTCCCTGATGATCGGTTCTTACATTATTTCCAAACGGAAACATTATCCGAAAGGTGACAAATTCAGCCTTAAGAATTTGATCAAACAGTTTGGCGTTTCTTTCTGGGCATTGGCGGCGGTTATTATCGTTGTAGTCGGTGTTGTAGGCGGCTGGTTTACGGCAACGGAGTCGGCAGCGATTGCGGTTATTTACAGCTTGATCGTCAGCGTGTATATTTATAAGGGATTGGACTGGAAAGGCGTATGGAAGGTATTGGAGAACTGTGTTGATACGTTGTCGATCGTATTGATTTTGATTTCGACTTCCAGCATTTTCGGTTACTGCCTGACAACGCTGCATGTGCCGAGTCTTGCGGCAAACGCGATTATTGGTTTGACAGACAATCCGATTTTGATTGCGTTACTGCTGAATTTTATTTTACTGATACTGGGTTGTATTATGGATATGGCGCCGATTATTCTGATCGCAACGCCGATCTTGCTTCCGATTGCAACTTCGATTGGCATTAATCCGATTCAGTTTGGTATTATGATCGTATTAAACTGCGGTATCGGATTACTGACACCGCCGGTAGGTTCTGTATTGTTTATCGGTTCCGCAGTTGGTAAGGTAAAAATGGAAAAGGTCGTTAAGGCGACATTGCCGTTCTATGTATGCATGATTGCAGTATTGCTGTTATTGACCTTCTTCCCGGGAATTACAATGTTCCTTCCGAATTTATTTGGTTAAGATTTTAACAATTTTCTAATGTATATATGAGAGAAAGGGATTGTTGTTTATGCGTTATCAATATCAAAGTAAGGTACGGGCGGCGGATTTTTGGGCATTGTCCATGTATCGCACGTACCACTCGCTTGTGGGAGTCTGCAATATTGTTTTCGGCATTGCAATGATCCTTTTGACTGTGCGGTTTTGGAACCGGGTCGGTGATGTGATGCAGGCGGTTTTGTTTTTGGCTTGTCTTTTGATTCCTGTGATACAGCCGCTCGGCGTTTATTTGAAGGCAAAAGCACAGGTGTCCGTCATTCCGCAAGGGACAGAACTTCTCTTTGCGGAAGACGGTATTCATGTGACGCTTGGCAGTGAGCAGCAGCACATTCGATGGGATAAAGTGCGGGGAGTCAGAAAGGAAGCAGGAATTGTAATCGTCTATACAGATGTCAATCATGGTTATATGCTTACGAATCGTGTTTTGGGAGAGGATAAAGAGGCGTTTTATCGTGATGTGGAGTCGCAAATCAAAAAGCATGCCCCTGCTTCCAACAAGAAGGGTTAGCGCAAAAGGGATTTTAAGATAAGGGTGGTATCGCTATGAAGCATCGCCTGACAAGGGTTTGGCAGTCGTTAAAGATCAAGCAGAAAATAAAATTGTTTACCAATATTGTATTTGTGCTGATTTTATTGTCGATTTTTTTGGCTGTCTGGACGGTGAAGTATTCATTGCTCGATTTTTCCGCTATCTTAAACGGCAATTCGATCGTAAGTGATTTTGTACAGTGCATAGAAGATGAAACAGGCTTCTTTGAGGCGTATGTTAAGACGGGAACGGAAACTGCCTATGCGGAATTGGAGCGTGTTATCTCACATACGGAAAAGGTTGTCGCGCAGCTTCCGTATGATTATGCGAAAATCGGAGAAGAACGTTTCGCCAAGACATGGTCGATCTTGAACATGTATCAGGTATACTGTGAGAAAAGAAATCATGTCCTGCGCAAGGAAGAAAAGACGGCGGAGTATATTACGGATCTGTATGAAGTCTATGACATGCAGGGTTATCTGCAAAGTTACGCAAAGGAGCTGATGCGTGATACGCTGGAGGACGGCGTCAGTCTTTACGCGGGAAAAGTCAGAACGATAGTTGCGATACCGATTGTGTTGATCTTGTTTGAGCTGCTGTTTTTCTTTTGTATTCGAAAATTGTCGGAGCTTATGAACAGCTCGATTGTTTCGCCTGTGATGGATTTGGCGGAGGCGTCGCGGCGGATTGCGGAAAACGATTATTTTTTCGAAGATATCAGCGCGCAGAGTGAGGATGAACTAGGAGAACTGGTGGTCGCTTTTAACAAAATGAAATACGCTACGGGAGAATATATCAAGGTATTGGAGGAGCGGCGTAAGGCGTTGGATTTATACCATGCGGAGGAACTGGAAAAGCTGGAAATAGCGGCACGATTGGATGCGATGGAGCTGGATTTGTTAAAAAGTCAGATTAATCCGCATTTTTTGTTTAACACGTTAAATGTAATTGGCGGTATGGCAAATCTGGAAGAGGCTCACACAACAGAAGCGATGATACAGTCGCTTAGTTTTCTGTTTCGCTACAATCTGAAAACACCGGAGAAAAAGGTAACGTTGGCGCGGGAGTTAAAGGTTGTTAAGGATTATATGTTTTTGCAGGAAATGCGGTTTGGCAGCAGAATTACTTACGAGGTGGACTGTCGGACCGATGCGGAGATTGTGATGATTCCGTCCTTTACGTTCCAGCCGCTTGTGGAAAATGCGATCATACATGGTCTTGCTCCGAAAGAAAAGGGCGGGCGTATTTTGATTCGAATTCGGGAACGGCGGGGAAGAATTTGTATTATCGTAGCGGATAACGGTATTGGAATGGATTTGGAAACACTGAAGCGTCTGCGACAGGAACTGCAAGAGGATAAAGCGGGACGGATGAATCGTACAAGCATCGGACTTTCCAATATTTACAGAAGAATCCATATGATGTATGAAGGCGGAGCAATGCAGATTCACAGCAAATCGGACGTCGGTACGATTATTCGGATTTGGATCGATGATGAGAGGGGATAACTTTTTGGAGAATGAAAAATGCCGTATTTTGATTGCCGATGATGAACCGATCGAAAGAATGGTAATCAGTAAGACGATACAGAATTACTTCGGTGATGAACTGGAAATTTTTCAGGCGGAGAACGGGCGGGAAGCGATTGCAGTCTTTCGGGAGAAGGACTGTCATATTGCCTTGCTGGATATTTCCATGCCGGGGATTGATGGATTGGAGGCAGCAGAGGAAATTCGCAAGGGCAGTCAGACGTGCAGTATTATTTTTCTGACGGCATATGACGAGTTTGATTATGCGAAACGGGCAATTAGGGTGCGCGCGCTGGATTATCTGTTAAAGCCGAGCACGAAAGAGGATTTGATTGCCGTTTTGGAGGAGGCTGTATATCTTGGCAGACAGGATTCGGTACAGACAAAGGCTCCTTTGGACAGGGCGGAAACAGAGGAAAAGGACGAGAAACTTGATGTGATTAAAAATCAGGTTTTGGCGGAACATATACGGGAGTATCTTGCGACACATTATATGGAGGATATTTCCTTACAGGATGCGGCGGAGCAGTTACATTATTCCGACGCGTATTTTTGCAAATTTTTCAAGCAGAATTTCGACAAGAGTTTTATTGTATACTTATCGGAGCTACGGATCGCGAAAGCAAAAGAGCTGTTGGCGGATATCACGATTAATGTAAAGGATATCGGACAAAAGGTGGGATATCGGGATTCGAGTTATTTTACCAAGGTTTTTAAGCGGTTTACCGGCGTGACGCCGAGCGAATACAGATATGGCGGTTGAGCGGATATGAAAGTAGGAAATCACAACAGGAAAAAAGTGTATTTGTTTTTAGCCACAGCAGCGGTTTTCTTATTGGCGGCAGGACTGTTCCTTTTTCATCGCAAAAAGACGGTTGTGCCCGAATATGTTTTTTCTTATGCTGAAAATCAGACACAGGACTATCCGACAACAATGGGCGGAATACGGTTTGCGGAGTTGGTGGAGGAGCGGACACAGGGACGCATTCGTATTCAGGTACAGGCAGAAGGCGTATTCGGTTCGGAACAGGAGGTTATTCGGCAGATGCGCTATGGGGGCATTGACTTTGCGAGAATATCGCTGGCGCAGGTTGCGGACTATATTCCCGAAATGAAGGTGCTCCAGCTCCCTTATTTGTACGAGGACGCTTCCCACATGTGGCGGGTTTTGGACGGAGAAATCGGCGCGCGTTTTTTGCAGTATCCGGAGCAGTATGATCTCATCGGCCTTTCGTGGTATGATGCCGGGGCAAGAAATATTTATTGTTCGACAAAGCCTGTGAGGGCGTTGGAGGACATGCAGGGAATGTCCATTCGTGTACAGGAATCCGAAATGATGTCGGAAATGATGACGGCGCTTGGGGCGATACCCGTACAGCTTTCTTATGACCGCGTATATGCCGCCTTGGAGCGTAATCAGGTGGACGGCGCGGAAAACAATTGGTCGTCTTACGAGGCGATGCAGCATTATGAGGTGGCACCGTATTATACGGTTGATGAACATATTCGGATTCCGGAGATGCAGATTTGTGCAAAGCATACATGGGAACAGCTTTCGGAGGAAGACAGGGCGATTATTTTGGAATGTGCCAAAGAATCGGCGCTTTACGAGCGAAAGCTTTGGACGGAATATGAGAAGACGGCAAGAAAGACGGTGCTCGAAAATCAGGTGGAGGAGATTGTGCTTTCCGCGGAGGAGAAAAAGAAATTTCAAGAGGCTGTAAAGCCGATTTATGAACGGTATGAGGCGGACTACGGCGAAGATATTGCACAGATTCGCGCTCTGGGCGCGCAATAATTACGGCGAAGGAAAGGAAATGAAAAAATGGGTTATCTGAAAACTGCGGACGAAAAAAAGCAATTATGTTTTACCTATCTTGCTTTTATGTTAAACGGTATTCTTGCGTTGTCGATTGGCTCGCTGTTGCCGTTTATACGGGATTCCAAGGGATTGAATTACGCGTTTGCGGGTCTGATCGTCAGTCTGCATTCCGTCGGAAATTTGTTTTCGAGCTTTGCCTCGGGAACGCTTTCGGTTTTTCTGGGACGGAAAAAGAGCATTCTGCTGTTTAATGCATGTTATGCGCTTTCGTATGTGATGATTCTTTACGGAACTGGAAATATCATGCTCGCGCTTGCCTTTCTGATGACGGGGCTGGCTAGAGGAGCGTCCAGCAATTTTGCAAATTATACCGTGAATAGTCTTGCGCCGGGCAAGGCGGGATTTTTGAATGCGTTACATGCGATGTTTTCAATCGGTGCATTTTTGTTTCCGATTCTGCTGACGATTTTGACGCGCACAAATGCGGACAGATGGGTCTATGCGTGCTATTTTCTGATTGCAATGGGGCTTTTAAGCTGGATTTTATACTTTTTAATTCCGTCTTCCGAAACGCCGAAGGAAAAGACAGAGAAGAAGAAAAATGACAGTAGTGTCGGTTTTTTCAAAGAACCGCTGTTTTACCTGTGTACATTTACCTTGTTTTTCTATCTGTGTGCGGAGCAGGGCGTTATCGGCTGGCTGATCACATATTTCGTTGATACGGGACTGCTGAGCAATTCTCTGTCACAGCTCATGGCAAGCGTGCTTTGGGTTATGATCTTAGCGGGGCGTCTTACGGTTGCAAAAGCGTCCCAGAAAGTCCGGAAAGAAAGGCTGCTGCTCATTATGGGCGTGGGATTTGTGGGATTTTTCTTCTGGCTGTTGTTCTCGAAAAGCACAGTGCCAATTGTGCTTGGCATTATGGGATTTGGGTACAGTATGGCGGGCATTTATCCGACAACCGTGTCATTTTGCGGGAAACTGATTCAGAAATATTCGATGGCATGGAGTTTTATTTTGACATTGGCGAGCTTTGGCTCGATTTTGATGCCGACGATTATCGGAAAGATTGCGGAACATGCGGGCATTGCATACGGAATGAGCTCGATTGTCGTGGTCGTGCTGATTGATCTGGCATTGATCATTGGGCTGAATTTATATATCAAACGAAATCAAAAAGATTTTGCAGATTAAAAGAGGAAGAGATTGGAAAGGAGAGCGTTAATATGGAAATGACATTGCGTTGGTATGGGAGTAAATCGGATTCTGTGACATTGGAGCAGATTCGTCAGATTCCGGGAGTGAAAGGTGTTATCACAACCTTGTATGAAACGGCGCCCGGTGATGAGTGGAGCCTCGAGGAAATCCGCGCGTTGAAGGCGGAGGTAGAGGCAAGCGGAATGCATATCGCGGGCATCGAGAGCGTGAATATTCATGATGCGATTAAGATCGGTTCGAAAGAACGGGACCGGTATATCGACAATTATATCAAGACGCTGGAAAAGCTTGGCCAGGAAGGCATTCACATGGTATGCTATAATTTCATGCCTGTCTTTGACTGGACGAGAACGGAGCTTGCAAGAAAGCGTCCCGACGGTTCGACTGTGCTTGCATATCATCAGGAAACGGTGGACAATCTCAATCCCGAGAAAATGTTTGAATCCATTTCGGGCGACACGAACGGCTTTGTAATGCCGGGCTGGGAGCCTGAGCGCATGGAGCGGATTAAAGAGTTGTTCAGCTTATATAAAGATGTAGACGAGGAGAAGCTGTTTGCCAATCTGCAATACTTTTTGGAGGCAATCATGCCTGTGTGTGACAAGTATGATATTAATATGGCAATCCACCCCGACGATCCTGCATGGAGTGTGTTCGGACTGCCGCGTATTATCACGAATCTGCCGAATATCCAGCGTATGATGAAGATGGTGGACAATAAGCACAATGGTGTTACGTTCTGTTCCGGTTCTTACGGCACGAATCCCGACAATGATCTTCCGGGAATGATCCGTGCATTGGAGGGACGCGTTCATTTTGCGCACGTGCGCAATTTGCAGCACAATTATCCGGGTGATTTCGAGGAGGCGGCACATCTGTCCGCAGACGGAAGTTTTGACATGTACGAGATTATGAAAGCGTTGTATGATATCAAATTTGATGGACCGATTCGTCCCGACCACGGACGCATGATCTGGGGCGAGGTGGCAATGCCGGGCTATGGTTTGTATGACAGAGCGTTAGGCGCGACTTACTTGAACGGGCTTTGGGAAGCTATTACGAAAAGTAATTCTAAGTAAGCAAAAGACGCTTACTAAGAATTACTACGGTTCGTAGACGAACCTTTTTCGTAAAGGAAGAACGCAAGGGCGGCGTTCTTCTATAGTAGAATGAAAGATGTGGAATGGAGGGTTAAGATGAGATTAGACAAAGAAGGTTTACAGGACAGCGCGGCATGGAAGGCTGCGGGATATCATGTTCCGGCGTATGACAGAGAGAAGCTTACAGAAAATACAAAAAAGAAACCCGAATGGATCCATTTTGGGGCAGGCAATATTTTCCGCGCGTATCAGGCGAATTTGATGCAGCAGTTGATGGAGGAAGGAAAGAGCGATACAGGCTTGATCGTGGCAGAAGGTTTTGATTATGAAATCATTGAAAAAATGTATCGTCCGCACGATGACTACAGTATTCTTGTCACATTGAAGGGCAACGGAGATGTCGAAAAAACAGTCATTGGCAGTATCGTGGAATCGCTGATTTTGGACAGCGAAAATGAGGCGGAGTTTTCCCGTCTAAAGGAGATTTTTGCTGCGCCGTCTTTACAAATGGCAAGTTTCACGATTACGGAAAAAGGTTACAGTCTGGTGGACGGAAAAGGCGATATGCTGCCCGCAATCCAGAGGGATTTGGAGAACGGACCAAAGAAACCGGAGAGCTATCTCGGTAAGGTATGTGCGCTGGTATATGAACGGTATCTGCAAGGGAAACTTCCGCTTGCGCTTGTCAGCATGGATAACTGTTCGCATAACGGCGATAAGTTAAAGCAGGCGGTAGTTGCATTTGCCAAAGGCTGGACAGAGGCAGGAACGGCGGAAGCGGGATTTATGGACTATGTTAATGATGTAACAAAGTTGTCGTTCCCGTGGAGCATGATTGACAAGATTACGCCACGTCCCGACCCGAAGGTAGAGGCAATCTTGGAAGCGGATAATATTGAAGGATTGGAAAAAGCGGTAACAAGCAAAAACACATGGGTGGCGCCTTTTGTAAATGCGGAAGAGTGCCAGTATCTTGTTATCGAAGACGCATTTCCGAACGGAAGACCGGCGCTCGAAGAAACTGGCGTGATTTTTACCGCGCGGGAAACGGTAGACAAGGTGGAAAAAATGAAGGTGTGCACCTGTCTAAATCCGCTGCATACAACGCTTGCCGTGTATGGCTGTCTGCTTGGATATGAGTTGATTTCCGAGGAAATGAAAAATCCGGCGTTAAAGAAATTGGTGGAGCGCATCGGATATCAGGAGGGATTGCCCGTAGTTGTCAATCCGGGAATTCTTGAGCCGAAGAAGTTTATCGATGAAGTGCTGCAGTTGCGCATTCCCAACCCATTTATGCCCGACACGCCGCAGCGAATTGCGACGGATACTTCGCAAAAACTGCCGATTCGTTTTGGTGAAACGATTAAGGCGTATATGGCATCTAAAGAGTTGGATGTGGATTCGCTGGAGGGAATTCCGCTTGTATTTGCAGGGTGGCTCCGGTATCTGATGGGAGTTGATGATAAAGGAAATCCCTTTACGCCAAGTCCCGATCCATTGCTTGAAACATTGATGCCACTGCTTGCGGATGTCAAGCTGGGAGCTGACTGTGATGTGAAGGCGGTAATTTCACCGATTTTGAAGCGGGACGATATTTTTGGAGTTGACTTAACCCAGTCTGTATTAGGTGAGAAAGTGATCGCGATGTTTACCGAAATGATACAGGGAACAGGCGCGATTGCAGGCTTGTTAGAGAGAGTATATGGATAGCGGGAAATAGAAAATATTAAATATCCCACAATCTCTTCCGTATAGATTGTGGGATATTTTTATGAGCAATGCTTTTTCGATTTTCATTGAAGTTTTCACTCGAGTCTTGAAGTAATAAGTCCATTCTGTTAAGATGTAATATAGCACGCGAACCAAACGACAAAATAGCGCATATTTTATATATAAATACTGTTCAAGAGCAAGTCTGCAAAATGTCCTTTGCAGACTTGGAATAAGTACAATGAGGATAGTGTGCTCTTGACAAGAATGGAGAATTAATATGAAAGAAGTTTACCTTGACAATTCGGCGACAACAAGATGTCTGCCGGAAGCAGCAGCGCTCATGACGCATATCATGTGCGAGGATTACGGAAATCCCTCAAGTATGCACAAAAAAGGTATCGAGAGCGAAAAATATGTGCGTTACGCCAGAGAAACGATTGCAAAATGCATGAAAGTACAGGAAAAGGAAATCCTCTTTACATCGGGAGGAACAGAGTCAAACAATATCGCGTTGATTGGCGGTGCGTATGCAAACCACAGGGCGGGCAGACATATTATTACCACGCGGATCGAACACCCGGCGGTTGCGCAGCCGTGCGCATATTTGGAGGAACAGGGATTTGATGTGACATATCTTCCCGTGGATGCAAACGGGGTAATTCGGCTTAGCGACCTTGAAAGAGCGATGACGCGCAATACGATACTCGTTTCCATTATGCACACAAATAACGAAATCGGTTCAACGCAGCCAATCGCCGAGGCGGGAGCGCTCATCAAACGTATGAATCCCAATACGCTGTTTCACGTAGATGCTGTTCAGGGATTTGGAAAATTCCGAATTTATCCGAAGCGTATGAATATTGATCTGTTGTCTGTAAGCTCGCACAAGATACACGGACCAAAGGGCGTTGGCTTTTTGTATATCAACGAAAAAGCAAAAGTGCGTCCGATTATTTTTGGCGGCGGACAGCAAAAAGGGATGCGTTCGGGCACGGAAAATGTTCCCGGCATTGCGGGTATGGCAAAAGCTGTGGAAATGGTCTATGAAGACTTTGAGGCGAAAATCGATTATTTATATAACATCAGGGAGCGTTTTGTCGCGGGTGTAAGCGGTATTGAAGGCATCAAAATAAACGGACCTTTCGGCAGCGAGGGAGCGCCTCATATTGTGAGCGTTTCCATACAGGGAGTGCGCAGTGAGGTAATGCTGCACGCGCTTGAGGAAAAAGGCATTTATGTGTCGGCGGGAAGCGCCTGCTCGTCAAACAGACCTTCGACATCTGCCACGTTAAAATCCATCGGTGTCGAAAAGCAGTTCCTTGACTCGACAATCCGGTTTAGCTTTAGTTTGTTTACGACTGAGGAAGACATTGACTATACAATAAGCTGCATGAAGGAGCTTATTCCCACGCTAAGGCGGTATACGCGCCACTAGCATAGAATTTTGGAGGAGAAATGGAATACAAAGCATTTTTAATAAAGTACGCGGAGATTGGTGTAAAGGGAAAAAACAGATATCTGTTTGAGGACAGATTGTGCGACCAGATCCGTTATGCGCTAAAGCGCTGTGACGGCGAATTTAATGTTACAAAGTCACAGGGAAGAATCTATGTCAATATAGATGGCTATTACGACTATGATGAGGTCGTGGAAAATCTAAAGACGGTGTTTGGCGTTACGGGTATTTGTCCCGTTGTACAGCTTGAGGACGAGGGTTTTGAGCAGCTCTGCGAGGATGTTGCAAAATATATCGAGGAAGTCTATCCCGACAAGAAAATCACCTTTAAGGTCGAAACAAGACGCGCGCGAAAGAATTATCCCAAAAACTCAATCGAGATTAACTGCGACATAGGTGAGTTTCTGTTAAAGACGTTTCCCGAAATCAGAGTAGATGTGCATAACCCCGATGTGCTTTTACGAATAGAAATTCGTGAAAAAATTAATGTATATTCCGTTGTTATTCCGGGACCGGGCGGACTTCCGATTGGTACGAACGGAAAGGGAACGCTTTTGCTGTCGGGCGGTATCGACTCGCCTGTGGCAGGCTATATGATCGCGAAGCGCGGCGTTAAAATAGACGCTGTGTATTTCAGCGCACCGCCCTATACAAGCGAGCGCGCGACGCAGAAAGTCATGGATCTTGCCAAAATTGTGTCAAAGTACAGCGGTCCTATTACGCTTCATATCATTAATTTTACGGAGATACAGCTTTATATTTATGATAAATGTCCGCATGATGAATTGACCATTATTATGCGCCGTTACATGATGCGTATTGCAGAAGAGATCGCCAAAAAGAGCGGAAGTTTGGGACTCATTACGGGAGAGAGCATCGGACAGGTGGCATCGCAGACGATGCAGTCGCTTATGGCGACAAACGACGTGTGCACGATGCCTGTGTACAGACCGCTCATCGGTATGGATAAACAGGAAATTGTCGAGATTTCGGAAAAGATTGACACATACGAAACTTCGATTCTTCCGTATGAAGACTGCTGCACGATTTTTGTGGCAAAGCATCCTGTGACAAAACCGAATTTGAATGTGATTCGCATTCATGAGAAAAATCTTGAGGAACGGATTGAGGAGCTTGTGCAGACCGCACTGGAAACAGATGAGGTTGTGGAGATTGTGTGAAACTTTACACAAAAACAAAATCAGGTACAGAAAACTTCTGTACCTGATAAGCTTTTATGTAATGTTAATTCAAGCTTAGATTAAATAAGGCTTCAATACATCCATAATCTCGGTTGTATCGCCTTCCGTATGAATATTTAAGTCAATCTGCTTTGATAAATCCAAGCTGAAGATTCCCATGATTGACTTTGCATCAATGACATATCTGCCAGAAACAAGGTCAAAATCATAATCAAACTTTGTGATATCATTAACAAATGACTTTACCTTATCAATCGAGTTTAAAGAAATCTGAACTGTTTTCATTTCAATATACCTCCTTTATTGTTTGCGGTTTCATCTATTATAATAAAGGTAATCACTTGAAAAGTCAACTAAAGTTAAAAAACAGTTTGAATGAAAATTGACAAAAAAATGGCAAAAAAGTATACAGGTTGACATGTGGCGTACAAAAGTGCCAATAAAAATTCGTATTTTAGCGTGAAAAGTCTTCAAGATTTATAATAAAAAACGATAATCGGTTTTGTGGAGGTACAGGAATGGAGGCTGAAAATGAATAGAAAAACCGTAGCATATCACAATCTCGGCTGTAAAGTAAATTCCTATGAGATGGACGCAATGCTGCAATCATTGCGGCAGAAAGGTTATGAGATTGTACCGTTTGAGGAGAAAGCGGACATTTATATTGTAAATACATGCACTGTCACAAACATTGCCGACAGGAAAAGCCGTCAGATGCTGCACAAGGCAAAAAAGACGAATCCGGAGGGGATTGTCGTCGCCGTGGGCTGTTATGTACAGTCAGACACGGAGGCAGTAAAAGCAGACGCGTCCGTGGATTTAATGATAGGAAACAACAAAAAAAGAGATTTGGTTGAAATTCTTGAAAATTACTTTGACGGTGTGGAACAGGAGAATGTAATAGACATCAACCACACGCTTGAATATGAAGAGATGAAGCTGACGGCGACCGCGGAACACACGCGCGCCTACATCAAAATACAGGACGGCTGCAATCAGTTTTGCACTTACTGCATGATACCTTATGCGAGAGGGCGGGTGCGGAGCAGAAAAAAAGCGGATATTCTGGAGGAAATAAGGGGGCTTGTAAATGCTGGATACAAAGAATTTGTGTTGACGGGGATCCATATCAGCTCGTACGGCGACAGTTCTCTTTTGGAGCTGATCGAGGCCATTGATGCGATCGAAGGCGTAGCGCGTATCCGGTTAGGCTCGTTGGAGCCGCGCATTGTCACAGCGGAATTTGCGGACAGGCTCTCCAGATTAAATCATATTTGTCCGCACTTTCATCTTTCACTGCAGAGCGGCTGCGAGAGTGTCTTAAAGCGGATGAACCGCCATTACACGCCCGTGGAATATATCGAGGGAGTAAAACGGCTGCGCGCGGCATTTGACCACCCGGCAATTACGACAGATGTGATCGTGGGGTTTCCGGGAGAAACGGACGAGGAATTTGCACAGACTGTTTCCTTTGTAAAGGAAGTCAATTTTTATGAAATGCACATTTTCAAGTATTCCAAGAGAAAAGGGACAAAGGCAGCAGTGATGCCAAATCAGATTTCGGAGGCTGTAAAGACGAAAAGAAGCGCGATATTGCAGGAGATTGAGCGCATGGATTCTGAAAAATTCAGGGCATATTATATGGGAAAGGAAGTCGAAGTCCTGTTTGAGGAAGAAAAAGAGATAGACGGAACCAGATATTTTACAGGACATACAAGAGAGTATGTAAAAGTGGCAATAGACTGCAAGTCGATAGGTGATCGTAATTTTGAAAACAGGTTAATCAGCGGAAAAATCGTAGGATTTACGGCTTCCGACGTGCTACTTATGGAGATTTCAAAAAGTATTTATTGAATTTTATGTAAAATTAAGTTATTATATTTATAAGTGTTTGTAAACGTAGGAAAAGATAGATTCGGATAAGCAAATAGGAGCAAGTTTGTTGGAAGGAGTTGGATTATAGGAATGGAAGATTTAACACGCACACAATTTATACAGTTGACGCCGGAAGATTTGGGAGAGGCTGTTTCGGTTAAGGATGTGTTGTCTTCCGTGTATGCCGCTCTTACGGAAAAAGGATACAATCCCGTCAATCAGATTGTCGGCTATATTATGTCAGGTGATCCGACTTACATAACAAGCCACAAGGGCGCGCGAGCGATGATCATGAAAGTAGAGCGGGACGAGCTTGTTGAGGAGTTGCTCAAAAACTATATCGTCAGTCAGGGTTGGAGCAGCATTAGGAGATTTTAGAGACACATGAGAAAAATGGGGTTGGACTTTGGTTCAAAGACGGTTGGAGTAGCTGTAAGCGACCCGTTGTTGATTACAGCACAGGGATTGGAGATTATACGTAGAAAGTCTGAGAATAAACTTCGTCAGACTTTGGCTCGTATAGAAGCGCTGATCTTGGAGTACGAGGTCGATGAGATTGTGCTTGGTTTTCCCAAAAACATGAATGACACTTTGGGAGAGCGCGCAGAGAAAACACTTGCGTTTCGGGAAATGCTTGAGAGAAGGACAGGGCTTGATGTACAGTTATGGGATGAGCGTTTGACTACAGTGGCAGCAGATAAAGCGATGATAGATGCCGGTATAAGACGTGAGGAGCGGAAAGAACACGTTGACAAGATAGCGGCGGTTTTTATTTTGCAAGGATATTTGGACTATTTGAAAAATAAGGAGTAATACGTCTTATGGAAAAGATTACCTTTATGCCGGACGGTGGTGATGCTGTGGACTTTTATGTGCTGGAGCAGACGACGATCGGTGGGGTGAACTATATTTTAGTAACAGATGCGGAAGATGATGAAGATGGCGAGGCGTATATTTTAAAGACGGAATCCGATGCGGAGAGTAATGAGCAGGTGTATCGCATGGTGGACGATGATAACGAACTTGCGGCTGTATCGGGCGTTTTTGAAAATATGTTGGATGACATCGATTTTATCTAAAAAGAATGAACGTGAAAGGTAATCGCTTTGGGACTGAAGGCATTACCGCGAAAGAATTTATAGGAGGTTTAATTTGAAACAGAACAAAAAACAACATACGGCGAAGCTCAAGATTATTCCTTTGGGGGGACTTGAGCAGATTGGAATGAACATTACTGCCTTTGAGTATGAAGACAGTATTGTTGTGGTGGACTGCGGTCTTAGTTTCCCTGCGGATGATATGCTCGGAGTCGATTTGGTGATTCCCGATATCACTTATTTAAAGAGCAATCAGGACAAAGTAAAGGGTTTTGTCATCACGCACGGACACGAGGATCACATCGGTGCGCTTCCTTATGTGTTGAAGGAGATGAATGTGCCCGTTTATGCCACAAAGCTTACGATGGGAATTATCGAGAACAAGCTTGAGGAGCATAATCTGATCCACAATGTGCGCAGAAAAGTTGTAAAATTCGGACAAAACATCAATTTAGGATGTTTTCGGATTGAGTTTATCAAGACGAATCATAGCATCGTAGATGCGGCGGCGCTTGCAATTTATTCGCCGGCGGGAGTTGTCGTGCACACAGGCGATTTCAAGGTAGACTACACGCCTGTATACGGTGATGCGATTGATTTACAGCGTTTTGCGGAGCTTGGCAAAAAGGGCGTGCTTGCGCTGATGTGCGACTCCACCAATGCGGAGCGTCAGGGTTTTACACCTTCCGAAAAAACGCTCGGGCATGTGTTTGACACTCTATTTGAGGAGCACAAAAAGACGCGCATTATCATAGCGACGTTTGCATCCAATGTGGACAGAGTACAGCAGATTATCAATACGGCATATAAATTCGGAAGAAAGGTTGTCGTGGAAGGGCGCAGTATGGTGAACATCATCGAAACGGCGTCCGGATTAAACCGTATCAGCATTCCCGACAACACGTTGATTGATATTGAGCGGCTGAAAAATTATCCGCGAGATAAGACGGTAATCATTACAACGGGAAGCCAAGGGGAGAGCATGGCGGCGTTAAGCCGTATGGCGAACGGTATGCATAAGCGAATTTCTATCGGTGCGGGCGATACAGTCATCTTTTCTTCAAGCCCGATTCCCGGAAACGAAAAAGCTGTCACGCGTGTCATAAATGAGTTGTTCAAAAAAGGCGCGGATGTTATCTTCCAGGAAACGCATGTTTCGGGACATGCCTGTCAGGAGGAAATTAAGCTGATTTACGCGCTCACAAAGCCGAAATATGCTGTTCCCGTGCACGGTGAGTATAAGCATTTGAAGGCACAGGCAAGGATTGCACGAGACTTGGGGTACGAGAAAGAGGATGTGTTTATCCTGCAATCGGGCGATGTTCTTGCAATGAATGAGGAGAGCGCACAAGTTGTAGACAAGGTTCCTGTGGGAGCTGTGCTTGTGGACGGACTCGGCGTGGGCGATGTCGGAAACGTGGTTTTGCGCGACAGACAGCACCTTGCGGAGGACGGAATTCTGATCGTTGTGATGTCGCTTGACGGTGCGACGGGGGAACTGCTTGCGGGTCCCGACATTGTATCGCGCGGCTTTGTATATGTAAAAGAATCGGATGCGCTTTTGGAAGAAGCGCATAAGGTGATTGAAAAGGCGGTACTTGGCTGCCTAAAGAAAAATATTACGGACTGGGGCAAAATCAAGGGAACGATTAAAGATACGCTGAGCGATTTTGTGTGGAAGAAAACAAAACGGCGCCCGATGATACTGCCTATCATAATGGAGATATAAAGGAGCATAGTGATTGATATGAATACAAAACAGCTTTTGGGAGCGATATCAGCTATGATCATAAAGACAGCAGTGGCGGTAGCGATCATCGTGGTCGTATTTCGTCTTGCGATTAGCGCGTACGACTTTGGTTATCAGGTGTTTGCGGATATTCCCGTGAGCGACGGCGAGGGCAGGATTGTCAGCGTTGTCGTTTCAGACGGACAAAGCAGCAAAGAGCTGGCTAAAATTTTAGAGCAGAAGGGACTGATCAATTATTCGTATGTGTTTTATATTCAGGAACAGCTTTCCGATGATTACAGAGGTATGATACAGCCCGGCACATATGAGCTTAGCACAGCGATGAACTCGGAGGAGATGCTCGAAATACTCTGCCACGTCGAGGAGGAAGAAGAGGAATGACTGACGAGAGAATGTTGACTTTTATCCATTCTTTTGACAGGGAAAAGCCGGATTATTTGAATGAACTGGAGCAGTATTCATTGGAAACCAATGTGCCGATCATCAGACCTCAGATGCAGAGTTTACTGAGACTGCTCGTTACATGGGGAAAACCGATGCGCATTCTTGAGGTGGGAACGGCGATTGGTTTTTCTGCGTTATTTATGAGTGAGTATGCGCCCAAGGGCTGTCATATCACGACGATTGAAAAGTACGAAAAGCGGATACCGATTGCAAAAGAAAACTTTGTGAAATACGGAAAAGAAAATGACATCACACTTCTTGAGGGAGATGCCGTGGAAATTTTGTCTACGCTTTCCGATGATGGGGCGTATGATATGATTTTTATGGATGCGGCAAAGGGGCAGTATATTCATTTTTTGCCCGATATTCTGCGTCTTCTTGCGCCGAACGGAATGTTGGTGTCGGACAATATTCTGCAAGAGGGAGAATTGATTGAGTCAAAGTACGCCGTGACGCGCAGAAACCGCACGATTCACAATCGTATGCGGGAATATCTTTACGCATTGACGCACGAAGACATGCTGGAAACGATGATACTGCCAATCGCGGACGGGGTGACGCTTTCCGTGAAAATTTCTGCAGAAAAAGAAAAAGTGGAGTGAAAGATGAATAATAAAAGACAAGGAAAACCCGAGCTTTTGGTGCCCGCAAGCAGTTTGGAGGTATTAAAAACCGCTGTGGTATTCGGCGCAGACGCCGTTTATATCGGAGGAGAGGCATTCGGACTTCGCGCGAAAGCGAAAAATTTTTCAATGGAAGAGATGGCGGAGGGCATTGCGTTTGCACACGCGCAAAACGTCAAGGTGTATGTCACTGCGAATATCCTTGCGCACAACGGTGATTTGGAAGGCGCGCGTAAATATTTTGAGGAATTGAGAGCGATAAAGCCGGATGCATTGATTATTTCCGATCCCGGAATGTTTATGATTGCGAAGGAAGTTTGTCCCGAAATCGAGATTCATATTTCGACACAGGCAAATAACACGAATTATCAAACATATCTTTTCTGGTGGCAGCAGGGCGCAAAGCGTGTTGTATCGGCGCGTGAGCTGTCGCTTGCGGAAATCAGACAGATACGCGATCATATTCCACAGGAGATGGAGATTGAGAGCTTTATCCACGGTGCGATGTGTATTTCGTATTCGGGGCGTTGTCTGTTGTCGAGCTATTTTACGGGTAGAGATGCAAACCGCGGAGCGTGTACGCATCCGTGCCGCTGGAAGTATGCCGTTGTGGAGGAGCAAAGACCGGGGGAGTATTTTCCCGTCTATGAAAACGAACGGGGGACTTATATTTTTAACTCGAAAGATTTGTGCATGATTGAGTACGTTCCCGAGCTTGCAGCGGCGGGGATTGACAGCTTGAAAATCGAGGGGCGCATGAAAACCGCGCTGTATGTGGCGTGTGTGGCGCGCACTTACAGAAAGGCGATTGATGACTTTTTCGAGTCGGAAGAAAAATACCGTGCGAATATGGAGTGGTATCGTGCGGAGATTGCGAAATGCACATACAGACAGTTTACCACGGGATTTTATTTCGGAAAGCCGAACGAGAATACACAGATTTATGACAGCAATACGTATGTCAATGAGTCTGTTTTTCTGGGAATTGTAGATTCTGTTGACGAGCGGGGATTTGCGAAGTTTGAACAGAAAAATAAATTCTGCGTGGGCGATGTGATCGAGATCATGAAACCGGACGGAAGAAATGTCAGCGCGAAAGTGCTTTCGATGTATAATGAAGAGGGCGAGGCTGTGGAGAGCTGCCCCCACTCAAAACAGATATTGTATGTCGAACTTAGCGAGATGCCGGAGAAGTATGATATTATGCGGACGGAAGCGGAGAAAAAACATTAAAGCGAAAATTTCGGAGGATCATTTGTGAAAAAACGCATACCCACATATTATATTTCTAAATTTACGGTAATTTTCTTCGTGATGTGTATTCTCGGAGGCATCTTTACTGTGAAAGGTCTGATTCGTCAACAGCACAGGATCCATATCAAAAATGCTTACGATCAGTCGGAAATACGCTTGGGGGACTTTATTGAATTTGATATCTCTCGGGAACAGATAATGGGAAATTATTCCGAAGATTCGAGCAAATACTTTCCCCATTGCGTTGTCGACGCGTATACCTCGGAGACCCAATACCTTGTCGCGACAAAGGAAAACAAAGAATATTACATATCCTTGATCGCATCGCGTGAATTTCTGCCGGAGCTGCAACGTTTGATCGACGGTGAAACGAAAACATATCATGTATACGGAAGGATTGAAAAATTAAAGCACGAATTGCATTATGATTCGATTACAAATTGTACCGGTGTTCGTGATATGACGAAACTCAAGCAAATGGTTTCGACAAAATACGAATTAAAAGTAATTGATGCAAATAAGAAGGAGAGTATGTGGTATAAAGGACTTATCTTCTTTATCGTGGGAATTTTGGGCATGCTTGTCAGCATCGAAAAGAAACGTGAAACAAAATAAATTTTTTGCGAAAAATGCGGAGGATAATTTGTGAAAAAGCGCATACCCACATATTATATTTCTAAATTTGCGGTCGTTTTCTTTGTGATCTGTATACTTGGAGGCATCTTTACTGTGAAGGGGCTGATCAGACAACAGCAAAGAATCCATATAAAAAATACTTGTGATCCGTCGGAAATACGTTTGGGGGATTGTTTTCAATATGATATCTCTTTGGAACAGCTATTGAGAAATTATCACAAAGGATTATTGCATGAAGGAGTCGGTCCCGTCTACACGACCGACGCGTCTACCATGGATAACCATTATTTTGTTGCGACGGGAGAAAACAAAGAATATTACATATGCTTGGTTGTGCCGCCTGAATTTCAGAAGGAGATGCAGCAGTTCATCGACGGTGAAAAAAGAACATATCATGTATACGGAAGGATTGAAAAGTTAAAATTCAAACCGGCATACAATGATTCTGTTATGAAAGGACTCATTTATTGCACCGGTATCCGTGATACGACGAAACTCAAGCAAATGGTTTCGGAAAAATACCAATTAAAAATCATTGATCCCAATGAAAAAGAGAGTATGTGGTATAAAGGATTTATCTTTTTTATCATAGGGTTTTTGGGCGTGCTTGTCAGCATTGAAAAGAAACGTGATAGAGTAAGGTAGTATATTTCAACAAAAATAAACTTTTATAAAAAAATAATCTATGCAACATGCAGAAAAAAAAGAAAATTTGCCAAATTTTTTATAAAAGTATTGATTTTTTGGAAAAGATATATTATTTTAGAAAAAGCAACAGATTTCAATATAAAACTATATATTTAAAATATGATGAACAAAGGTGTTCCGGAAAAGAATAATATCTTTTTTTTGGAACTCTTTTTTTTCATAGACTTGAACGGTATGACGCACAAAATATACATTATAACATATAAGTATGAGGAGGAAAAATATGAGCGAGTTATTAAACGTGGAAAGCATCTTTGGAGAAAAGGTTTTCACAGTCACAAAGATGAAGGAAAGACTTCCGAAAAAGGTCTTTCAGGAAGTTAGGAGAGTCATGGAACAAGGCGGAGAGCTTTCCATGGCGACGGCGGATGTCGTGGCAAAAGCGATGAAGGACTGGGCTGTCGAGAACGGTGCAAC
>JAIEDW010000026.1 GCA_029067805.1 Lachnospiraceae bacterium | reverse complement strand
GATCCAAATCAAGAGATCTGCATCTTTTAAGTACAGGAACTCTATTAACTGCCATGTTTTTATCCTCCTAAATTTGTACGCACAAAACAAAATCATTTTGGCGCATACGTGCCACTGTTTTTCTAAAATCTTAAAATATACATTAGACTCTACGACGCTTTGGCGGGCGGCATCCGTTATGCGGAACGGGAGTCACGTCCTTGATACTTGTTACTTCAAGGCCACATGCCTGAAGCGCACGGATTGCAGCTTCTCTTCCCGAACCGGGACCTTTTACCATAACATCTACAGATTTCAGACCATGTACTAAAGCTGCTTTTGTAGCTGTTTCTGCTGCCATCTGAGCAGCATATGGAGTAGATTTCTTTGAACCTCTAAATCCCAGACCACCTGCACTAGCCCATGAGAGCGCGTTGCCCTCTGTGTCTGTCAATGTAACAATTGTATTGTTAAATGATGACTGGATATGTGCCTGTCCGCGTTCAACGTTTTTCTTTACACGCTTTTTTGTTACTTTTTTTGCAACTTGTTTAGCCATTTTAAACTAACCTACTTTCTCCTAAAATCATTGTTTAAAGCTTATAACTCAGCCTAAACTGAAACTATTTCTTCTTATTTGCTACTGTTCTCTTCGGACCCTTTCTTGTTCTTGCATTGGTCTTTGTCTTCTGACCACGAACAGGAAGTCCTTTTCTGTGACGGATACCGCGATAGCATCCAATCTCCTGTAATCTCTTGATGTTTAATGCAATTTCACGACGAAGATCACCTTCTACCATGTAATCCGCATCAATAATAGAACTAATCTTCTTCACATCATCATCTGTCAAATCCCTTACACGAATATCCGGATTTACGCCTGCCTTCGCAAGGATTTTATTGGAACTTACTCTACCGATTCCATAGATATAAGTCAGTCCAATTTCTACACGTTTTTCTCTTGGTAAGTCAACACCAGCGATACGAGCCATGTTAAATTCCTCCATTTTGTTCCATGATAATCTTGTATAATTCTGCATTATATCTGTTATCATTATTAATAGTAAACTAATTGATTGGGGTATAAACTACCCGACCGGATAACAATCCGATTTGTCCGATACTAATCGGGGCAGAAACATCTTTTTTCTGCCACACCAATTATCGATACATAATTGGCACTTTCATGCGAAATTTTTCTCGGTATCAAGAAGTAAACACACAACAGGCAGACCTGTCATATATTTATAGTACGCATCAGCTTTGACGGAAGCGGTGCGTACATCAGCCGCTTTTTCAAACAAAACAATTAACCTTGTCTTTGTTTATGTTTAGGGTTTTCACAGATAATTCTGATTCTGCCCTTTCTCTTGATAACTTTGCATTTTTCGCAAATAGGTTTTACTGATGATCTAACTTTCATCTTAATCCTCCCTTCTTGCTTCAAAAAGACCGTTTTACATTATAGCATGCCTACTTTCGAAAAGCAAGCCCTAATGCAAAATATTTTCCAAATATTTTATAAGTATGATTTTATAACTTTACTTATCTCGCCAAATAATTCTTCCTTTTGACAAATCATACGGTGAAAGCTCCAGCGTTACCTTGTCGCCCGGAAGAATACGGATAAAATTCTGTCTTAACTTTCCGCTGATATGGGCAAGTACCCTGTGACCGTTTTCGAGTTCTACCTGAAACATGGTATTCGGAAGTTTTTCAACTACTGTTCCTTCTATTTCAATTACATCGGACTTTGACATTATTCTACCTCCTAAATGTCTTTACAATATTGTTTTATTTGATACTTAATTTCTTCATTTGTCACAGAAGCCAAATCTGCTCTTTTGTTTCCCTTTTTTATCACCTGGATATGCTTCTTGTTTTTCTTCTTTAATTTGTCTGTGGTTCTCACATCTCCATCGGCAAGATATACGTAATCCGCATCTTCCTTCATGATCAGATATACGCTGCCTTTGTCGTGTCCCGAAAGCGAATATGCTAAATATCCTGTCATATTGTTCTCTCCTATAAAAGTGTGAGAATTTCCGGCTCACCGTCCGTCACAAGAATTGTATTTTCATAATGGGCAGACAACGAACCGTCCTCGGTCACTACCGTCCAGTCATCATCGAGCCACTCAACCTCATAACCGCCCATATTGATCATGGGCTCTACAGCAAGCGTCATGCCAGCTCGAAGCTTTATGCCTTTTCGTTTCTGTCTGAAATTAGGTATCTCCGGTTCCTCATGAAGCGACATTCCGATACCGTGTCCGACCAGATCTTCCACGATACCATAGCCAAACTGTGAGATATACTCATCAATCCTGTTGGAAATATCATGCAAGTGGTTTCCTGCTTTTGCTTTTTTGATACCTTCAAAAAAGGAATTTCTTGTTTCATCAATCAACTGCTGTGCCTCCGGACTAATGCGCCCTACACCGTAAGTACGCGCCGCGTCGGAATGATACCCTTTATAGATTAACCCACAGTCAAGGCTTACAATATCACCTTCCTGAAGAATCCTGTCCGCGCTCGGTATTCCGTGCACGACTTCATCATTGACCGAAACACAAATCGATGCCGGATATCCATCGTAATTTAGAAAATTGGGTACGCAGCCATATCCTCTGATCAGCTTTTCTCCAAGCTGATCGATATATAAAGTAGAAATTCCCGGCTCAATCGCCTGTGCCAGCTCCTCATGCACTTTTGCAAGAAGTTTACAGGAATGTCTGATCAAGTCAATCTCTCGCTGCGATTTAATTGAAACAGCCATCTCAATACCATGCCCTTTCAAAAGTCTTTTCTTCTATTGCAATATTGCTACGATTGCCGCAAAAACATCCTTCATATCTGCCGTTCCATCAACCGACTTCAGCACACCCTTTTTTGAATAAAACTCAATCAAAGGCTGTGTCTGCTCATGATATACGCCAAGACGATTCTTGACGGTTTCCGGCTTATCGTCATCTCTCAAGATCAGTTCCGAATTACACTTATCGCAGACACCCTCACTCTTGGGGGGAATGTGAACAATATGATAGGTTGCCCCACATGTTACACAGGCACGTCTTCCCGACATTCTGTTTACGATGTTCTCGTCCGGAACATCTACATTGATCGCATAATCAATCTGATCGCCAAGCTCCGTGAGCGCCTTGTCAAGCACCTCTGCCTGCGGTATCGTTCTTGGAAATCCGTCCAGCACATAACCATTCTTGCAGTCTTCCTGTGCAACTCTGTCAAGCAGTATCTTTACCGTGAGCTCGTCCGGAACAAGAAGTCCCTGATCCATATACTTCTTAGCTTCCATTCCGAGCTCTGTACCGTTCTTGATGTTCGCACGGAAAATATCGCCCGTTGAAACATGGGGGATTGAAAATTTCTCTGCTATCATTTTTGCCTGTGTTCCTTTTCCCGCGCCGGGTGCACCCAACATAATAATTTTCATTTTGTGTCCTCCTTGCAAAAAGTGTTTATTTTCTTATCCTTTGAATTCAAAATATTCCGCATCATCTATCCGCAATATGCTCAATTCAAAGGACTGGTATTTTCAGCAAATTAAGACAACACACAGAAGCAAAGCACACGCTCTGCTTCTGTCTGTCACCTTGCCGTTTATGATCAATCATTTAAAAAGCCTTTATAGTTTCGTACAAGCATCTGTGACTCGATCTGTTTGATTGTCTCAAGCACAACGCTTACAATAATGATCAAGCTTGTTCCACCAAAGGAAACAGATGCATTGAACACACCATTAAAGAAGAACGGTACCACCGCAACAATCACAAGACCAATCGCACCAATGAAAATAATTGCATTGAGCACCTTTGTCAGATAATCGCTTGTGGGCTTGCCCGGTCTGATGCCCGGAATAAATCCGCCCTGCTTTTTCATATTGTTTGCAATCTCTAACGGGTTGAATGTCAACGAGGTATAGAAATATGCAAAAAATACTGTCAGTACGATATATACCACAAGGCCGATGGAATAAACCAGCTGATTTGGATTACACCAGTTATCCTGATTCAAACCATTAAGGATCTGCCGCCATACACCGTTTCCCTTATATCCAACCAGCGTTGAAATCATAATCGGTGTCTGCATTAATGATGAAGAAAAGATAATCGGAATAACGCCCGCCGTATTTACCTTTAACGGAAGAAACGTCATCTGACCGCCAACCATCTTGTTCCCTTGAATTTTCTTAGCATACTGCACAGGTATTTTGCGCACCGCGCTGTTGAGTATGACAACGAAAACAACCATTGCCAAAACAATCGCGATAATGATAAGCCCTGCAACAACTGCCAACGGAATTGACTTCCCTTTGCAGAACTGCTCATACAAGCTGCTAAAGTCATCTGGCAAACGAGAGATAATGTTAATCACGAGCACGATGGAAATACCGTTACCGACACCATACTCCGTAATCTGTTCACCAATCCACATAAGAAACGCACTGCCTGCCGTTAATACCGCGATTACGGAGATTACTTCCAACGCACCGTAATTTTCTAACAGACCCTGGTTTCCGAAACCGATCGCCATCGCGCCACTCTCAATCAGCGCCAAGGCAACCGTTACATAACGTGTAATAGAAGCAAGCTTCTTCCTTCCGTCCTCACCTTCTTTTTGCATCTCTTCCAGCTTCGGAATAGCGATTGTCAGAAGCTGTATGATGATGGAAGACGTAATGTATGGTGTGATGTTCAATGCAAACACAGACATTCTTGAGAACGAACCACCCGTGAATGCATCAAAAAAGTTAAACGCACCACCTGTCAACTGCTCAAACCATGAAGCGAAATAATCTCTGTTTACACCTGGAATAGGAAGCTGTGAGCCAAAGCGGATCACCACCAACATAAAGAATGTAAACAACAGCTTATTTCGAATCTCTTTAATTTTAAAAGCGTTCTTTAATGTAGAAAACATTAGATCACCTCTGCTGTTCCACCAAGTGCCTCAATTTTCTCCTTTGCAGATGCGCTGAATGCATTTGCCTGAACGTTGAGCTTCTTGGTTAATTCTCCTCTTCCTAAAATCTTTACTCCATCCTTAGGATTTTTAACGATTCCGGTTTCAATTAAAGTATCTACTGAAACAGTAGCACCAGCTTCAAATCTTTCTTCCAATACTTCAAGGTTAATCGCAACGATTTCCTTTGTATTCCTGTTGTGGAAACCTCTCTTAGGAATACGTCTGTACAAAGGCATCTGACCGCCCTCAAAGCCCGGTCTCGGAGCACCTGAACGCGCTTTCTGTCCCTTATGACCTTTGCCGGCTGTCTTACCGTTGCCTGAGCCATGTCCACGGCCTCTTCTGAAATCGCCGCTTTGCTTAGAGCCCTCAGCCGGTTTTAAATTAAATAATTCCATTGTGACACCTCCTTATTATGCTTCTTCCACTTTAACCAAATGATTTACTTTACGGATCATACCCCTAGTTGCATCGTTGTCAGGAAGTTCCACTGTCTTATGAAGCTTTGTCAATCCCATCGCCTCAACAGTAGCCTTATTCTTAGGAACTGCACCGATTGTTGATTTTACTAAAGTAACTTTTAATGTTTTTGCCATCTTAATCTACCTCCTTAAGCCATAATCTCGTCGATAGATTTACCACGATTTGCAGCCACCTGCTCCGGTGTCTTTAACTGTGAAAGACCCGCGATGGTAGAAAGTACGACGTTCTGCTTGTTGTTAGAGCCTAAAGACTTGGTACGAATATTTTTAATACCCGCAAGCTCGCACACAACACGTGCAGGACCACCTGCGATGATACCTGTACCTTCGGGAGCTCTCTTTAATAATACGCTTGAGGAACCATAATTTCCAATAAAATCATGTGTAATTGACTTATTCTCGTCAAGTGCAATGTTTACAAGGTTCTTGATCGCGTCTTCTTTTCCCTTGCGAATTGCCTCAGGGATTTCTATGGCTTTACCGAGTCCGGCGCCTACGTGACCGTTTCCGTCACCAACAACGACCAAAGCGGTAAAACGCATGTTACGTCCACCTTTAACAGTTTTGGTTACGCGCTTAATGGTAACAACCTTATCTGTTAATTCAAGCTGACTAGCATCAATGATTGTACGTTTCATGTGATTTTCTCCCTTCCTAGAATACCAAGCCAGCTTCTCTTGCTGCCTCAGCTAAAGCTTTGATTTTGCCGTGGTATAAAAAGCCGCCTCTATCAAAAACTACTTCTGTAATACCCTTATCCATTGCTCTCTTTGCAACTACTTTTCCCAAATATGCTGCTGCCTCAACGTCATTGGTTTTCTTCAGTTCAGCCTTTACTTCCTTTTCTACGGTAGAAGCTGCAACTAATGTATTTCCAACTGTATCGTCAATAATTTGAGCATACATATGATTATTGCTTCTGAATACCGCTAAACGTGGTCTTTCAGATGTACCGCTTAAACGGTTACGTATTCTCATGTGCTTTTTCGCACGCAATTCTGCTCTTGATTTCTTGCTAACCATTTCTTACGCCCTCCTTATTTACTTCTTACCAGTCTTACCAACTTTACGTCTGATTGTTTCATCAGCATACTTAATACCCTTGCCCTTATAAGGCTCCGGTCTTCTCTTATCTCTGATTTCAGCCGCGAATTGTCCAACTTTTTCTTTATCGATACCTTTAACGATGATAATGTTTGTACCGTCAAGTACCGTTTCGATGCCTTCAGGATCCGTCATCTCAACGGGATGCGAATATCCCAAAGATAATGTCAATTTCTTTCCAGCCTTTGCCGCTCTGTAACCGACACCGTTTACTTCAAGCTTCTTCTCATAACCGGCTGTTACACCGACAACCATGTTATTGATGAGCGTTCTTGTAAGACCATGCAAAGACTTCATTTTCTTTAAGTCGTTCGGTCTTGCAACTGTTACCTCTCCGTTTTCAACTTTGATTTCCATCTCAGTCGGAAGCACTCTCTCAAGTGTTCCCTTGGGACCTTTTACAGTCACTTTGTTATTTTCTGCAACTTCCACAGTAACACCTGCGGGAATCGCGATTGGCATTCTTCCTATACGTGACATGCCCGTACCTCCTATAATAATAAATTATTGTCTATAGCCTGCTACTACCAAACAAATGCTAATACTTCGCCACCAATCTGAAGCTTTCTTGCCTCTTTGTCAGTGACAACGCCCTGGTTTGTGGAAATAATTGCAATTCCCAGTCCACCAAGAACCTTTGGCAGTTCATCTTTACCGGCGTAGATACGAAGACCTGGCTTAGAAATTCTCTTCAAGCCTGTGATAATTCTTTCGTTCTTGTCTGCGCCATATTTTAATGTGATGTGGATCGTCTTGAATGTGCCATCCTCAACAACATCAAATGATTTAATATAACCTTCATCCAATAAAATCTGTGCAATCGCAAGCTTCATCTTTGATGAAGGAACATCTACCGTATCATGCTTTGCAGTATTTGCATTACGGATTCTTGTAAGCATATCTGCAATAGGATCACTCATTGTCATTTCAGTTTCCTCCTTATGGATTTAAAATATATTTTACCAGCTTGCTTTCTTCACACCGGGAATCTGACCTTTGTATGCCAACTCACGGAAGCAGATTCTGCAAATTCCATATTTTCTTAAGTAAGCATGCGGACGGCCACAGATTCTGCAGCGACTGTATTGCTGTGTGGAAAACTTCGGTTTACGCTGCTGTTTGATTTTCATTGCTGTTTTAGCCATGAGAATTTACCTCCTTATTATTTCGCGAAAGGCATGTTGAACTGTCTTAACAGCTCACGTGCTTCTTCATCAGTCTTAGCAGTTGTTACAAATACAATATCCATACCTCTTACTTTGTCAACCTTATCGTACTCGATTTCGGGAAAGATGATCTGTTCCTTAATACCAAGTGCGTAGTTGCCCCTGCCATCGAAACCATTCGGATTTACACCTCTAAAGTCACGTACTCGGGGAAGTGCAAGGTTTACAAGACGATCGAGAAACTCATACATCTTCTCACCGCGAAGCGTCACCTTACATCCGATAGCCATACCCTCACGAATCTTGAAGTTAGCGATAGCCTTCTTTGCTCTTGTCGTAATCGCTTTCTGACCTGCGATGATCTCAAGATCCTTTACAGCCGACTCTAAAGCCTTTGCGTTATCCTTCGCCTCACCAACACCCATGTTGATTACAATTTTATCAAGCTTGGGAACTTCCATGATGTTCTTATAACCGAACTTCTTAATCATAGCATCTACGATTTCGCTTTTGTATATATCTTTCAGTCTACTCACCAGTTTAGACCTCCTTTCATAGAATTAATCAATAACCTCGCCTGTTGTCTTTGCGAAACGCACTTTCTTATCTCCATCCATCTTAAAGCCGATTCTTGTCGCTTTTCCTTTGTGAAGATACATGACGTTTGAAATATCAATAGGAGCTTCTTTCTGGATAATGCCGCCATTCTGATTAGCAGCCGAAGGCTTTGCATGTTTTGTAACGACGTTGATGCCTTCCACCAAAACTTTAGCTTTTTTCCTGTCAACCGACAAAACCTTGCCCTCTTTATCTTTGTCCTTACCGGCGATTACCTTTACCGTATCGCCTTTCTTAATCTTTAACATTCCGGCAC
>JAIEDW010000259.1 GCA_029067805.1 Lachnospiraceae bacterium | reverse complement strand
AGATGGGTATAAGAGACATGTCCGTCATCGCGCTCAAAATCTTCGCTGCCGCCGCCGCGTCCATGTTGCTGAACGTCGCAACATAATCCTTTGTCTTGGCATTTATCGTTTCTTCCTTAACGACCTGCTTATAAAGCGCCTCAGCCGTTGTCGGATCCATTTCTTCAAAATATTTGCGGTATGCCTCTTCACTGGGGCCATTCTCCGCGTACACGACTTCTTCATAAAACTGTTCTTTAATCCGCTGAAACTCGACCTGATTATCCTCAAAGGTCTGCAAACGCTGGACTTCCGCCTTCAACGCCTCAATCTGCTCAGAGTATGCGCTGTTGGTATTTTGAAGCTGATCTATTTTTTGTTCCAGAGAGGCAATCTCGTCAACCGCATCTTTGATGCTGTTGTAACCGCCGTATGCTTTATCTTTTGATGTTTCCGTGCTGGAATCCGAAGGAAGGATCGCATTGATGATCGGCACATCCTTCAAGATTGGCGTCAGCACATTCGAACCAAATCCTCCAACGTCCATTTTTACCAATAAACATAAAATTCCGAGCCATATCACAATGATAAACAGCGTTACGACCACAACCGATGCGTTCGTTCCGTCTATCTGCTCGTCAATCTCTCTTTCCTGCTGTTCAAGCTCTTTCGCGCGTTTTTTTGCCTCTTTTTTCTGGTTCTTCTGCTCCTGTTTAAACGCTTTCTGACTTTCCTTAATCTGTTTCAGTTGTTCTTCTTCAGGGCTTAAAACTGCGTCTTTACCTCGTGCCATTTTCTATGTATGCTCCTTTCACCGCCTGTAAAGCTCAATTTTCCTCCATCAGCTTCTGTCCGTATGTATACGAAGTAAGCTCGTCGATTTCCTTGCTTTCCGTAGCCTGTTCTTCCTTCAAAAACTCCTCAAATGCGGTTTCTTTCAATTTTTCATGCGCCTTTCGTTCCTGCATCAACTCCTGAAGCACTGCTCTTGCCCGCTCCACAGCCTTTGCCGCGCGCACAATCTCCATTTTCTGATCCGCAATAAACTCATCCATCTTGAGTATTGCGATTTTATTTTCTCTGATCTTGCGCAAGTCGATTACCTCCATGCGCAGTTTTACACCTTCCTGCATGTAGGCAAACCGCTTTGCCTGCAGTTCGTCAAGCTTTTTCTTTTCAGCTTCCAGCCGCATATTTGCCTCGGCGAAATCCTGTTTTGCCCGTTCCTCAAGTTTTTCCTTAATATCAAGTATTCCTTGCATTTTATAACGAAAAACTGCCATTCTAAGCCTCCATGCCCTTTATCCTATCCTTCCGCAAACAGACTCTCCAACTGCTCTACCGCTTCCTCGTATGTAAATTTGTCCTCCGTCGTCTGCAAAAGATATTCGTTGACTTCATCAATCATGTCGATTGCCCTGTCAATATTCGGATTGCTGCCTTTTTTATAAGCGCCGATGTTGATCAAATCCTCCGCTTCATTGTATGTCGCCATGATATTTTTGAGTTTTCCCGCAGCCGCCTTGTGATTGCGGTCTGCTATCATCGACATACATCTGGAAATGCTCTGCAGCACGTCAATCGCGGGATAATGATTTCTGTTCGCTAGCTTTCTCGTAAGCATGATATGCCCGTCCAAAATGCTTCGCGCCGTATCCGTGATCGGCTCGTTAAAATCTTCACCTTCTACAAGGACCGTATAAAGTCCTGTAATTGAACCTGTTTCAGAACAGCCCGCACGCTCCAAAAGCTTTGGCATTTCCGAATAAACGCTTGGCGGATATCCTCTTGTAACCGGCGGTTCGCCTGTCGCAAGTCCAATTTCTCTTTGCGCCATCGAAAAACGCGTGAGCGAGTCCATCATCAACAATACGTCTTTGCCCTGATCTCTGAAATACTCGGCAATCGCCGTGGCAGTCTTTGCCGCCTTATTTCGCTCAAGGGCAGGTCTGTCGGAGGTTGCCACGACCACGATTGAGCGGCGCATACCCTCCTCGCCTAAATCTCTCTCTATAAATTCTCTAACCTCACGTCCACGCTCTCCAATCAACGCAATAACGTTGATATCTGCCTTTGTATTGCGCGCAAACATGCCCATCAACGTAGATTTTCCTACGCCTGAGCCCGCAAATATTCCAATACGCTGTCCTTTCCCGACGGTAATCAGTCCGTCTACCGCTTTCACGCCAAGGGAAAGCACCTCGCTTATAATTGTCCTGCTCATTGGATCCGGTGGCGGCGCCTCAAGCGGATACCGCTTTACGGTGTGCGCCTCGGGTACATAACCGTCGGTGCAACGCCCCAGACCATCCAAAATCTTCCCAAGAAGACTATCGCCCACCGATACGCTGAGCGGATAGTTCATATTTTCAACGATACAGCCAAGACCAATTCCCTCTGTATCCTCATATGGCATTAGAAGTGTCTTTTTATCCTTGAAGCCAACAACCTCAGCAAGGACTCCGTGTTTTTTCTCGGAATCCGTATAAATCGTGCACATGTCGCCCAACTTTGCGTCAGGTCCTGAAGCTTCTATTGTAAGTCCTACGACATTCTCAACCTTGCCAAGCTTTTTAAAAAAGCTTTTGTTTACGACTGCCATATACTTCTCAAAGGATATTATACTTTCCATTTCCTTCATTCCTTTTATTGATGACAATATATTGTCATTGTTCATACGAAAGCAGTCGAAGTTCTTCATTCAACGCTTCGAGCTGTGTACCGAGGCTGCAGTCGAACACGCCGCTGCCCGTTTCGATCATACACTCGTTTTTGCTCAGTGTCGCGTCCTCCAAAAGCTCCACATCATCAATGTTGATATTGGTATTTTTGATCAATTCCCTTTTCTGCATACTTGCAAACGGGAAGTCTTCTTTCGAAACATGAATCAAGTATGTCGTTCCACCCTCAATATTTCTCATGGTGTTTTGAATCAGATACACGATGAGTTCTCTTGAATTTCTAAGGCTCACATGGAAAATATGCTCATATATTCCTGTGAGCGTTTCGATAAATTTCGGTTCTATTTCCTTTAACTTCTTCTCATACTCGCTCTCCAGCTTGGCTCTTTGCCGTTCTATCTCTTGGAGCATTTGTTCTCTTTGTTCCGCAACACTGTCGAGTCCGTCTTGATGTCCCTGTTCAAAGCCTGCCTGTTTTCCCTGTTCAAAACCGTCCTGATATCCCTGTTTTTGACCGTCCTCGGCTGCCTGAACGCGCGCTGATTCAATCTCCGTTGCAGCCTGCTGCTTCATCTCTTCCACTTCAGCCTGCGCCTGTGCGATCAGTTCTTCATAAGCGGGTGTTTCCGCCGCTTGCAGCGTTTCACTTGATTCCGACGAAGCTTCCCCCTCTTGCTCATAACCGATAATGTTTCCATTTTCGTCGCGCATCAAATCGGAAACCTCCACAGCATTAAGTCCCTGTGTAAAGCCGTTTGCAAACTCAGGCTCCTCGCCGCACTGCTTTGCAAGCTCCAAAGCAATCTCTTTGAGCTTTGCCTCGGCTCTTGCGTTCGAGTCTATGATTCTTGTATCTTGTGGGTTTACGACAACCCACCCCGATTTCAATACACCGCCATTATTATACAACGATCTCGTCACCTCCGCCTCGAGAAATAACGATTTCAGCAGAATCCTCGAGTTTTCTTATGATATTTACAATCTTCTGCTGTGCTTCCTCAACGTCCTTCATACGCACAGGACCCATAAACTCCATGTCCTCTCGTATCATCTCGGCAAGACGCTTTGACATGTTGTTGAAAATCGCATTCTGTACTTCTTCGGCAGAACCTTTACATGCAATCGCAAGGTCGTTATTGTCGACATCTCGAAGCACACGCTGGATAGAACGGTCGTCAAGCAGCAAGATATCCTCGAATACGAACATCTTCTTTCTGATTTCGTCCGCCAATTCGGGCTCTTCGACCTCGAGTGTTTCCATAATATGTTTTTCTGTTCCGCGGTCTACAGTGTTCAAAATATCTACCACTGCATCGACACCGCCGATGATTGTATAATCCTGATTTACAAGTGATGAAAGCTTTGACTCCAGCACTCTCTCCACTTCTTTGATAACGTCTGGACTGGTTCTGTCCATCGTCGCAATACGTCTTGCTACGTCCGCCTGTTTTTCGGGAGCAAGCGCACCCAGTATCTGCGCCGACTGCGCTGCCGACAGATAAGAAAGGATTAACGCGATGGTCTGTGGATGCTCGTCTTGTATAAAGTTTAAGAGCTGTGACGCATCTGTCTTCTTTACAAACTCGAATGGCTTAACCTGTAACGAAGCAGTCAGCTTTCCGATAACGTCCATCGCCTTGTCGGAACCGAGCGCTTTCTCGAGCAGTTCTTTTGCGTAGCCGATACCGCCTTCCGCGATATACTGCTGTGCAAGGCAGACTTCGTAGAACTCGTTGATTACCTTCTCCTTTGTCTGTATAGATACACTCTTTGTATTTGCAATCTCAAGCGTTAAATCCTCAATTTCTTCTTCCTTTAAGTGCTTAAATATCATAGAGGATTTTTCGGGTCCCAGTGCAATCAGCAATATAGCCGCTTTTTGTATTCCTTTTAATTCCTCTTTATCAGCCATTATCTGTTACCCCCAATCCTCTTCAAGCCAGTTTCTCAAAAGTATCGCAACTGCCTCGGGATTTTCTTCCACAAATGTTTCGATCAGCTTTCTTGCCTCAGATTTCTGCTCAGTTGAAATGCTCTCAAGCTGATCCACCTGTGTTGCCTCCAGCAAGTCCTCCACAGCAAGCTCTTCTTCTTCCTCGACCTCTCTCTTTGTCCGCAGACTCATAATGACTACGAACGCAAGAAGCGCAAGAATGATGACGATTAAAGCAATCTGAATAACGTCCTTGTAATCGATTCGATCTCTGACCGCATCGATAAACTGCACTTCCTCGTATGCCACAAACGTAACGTTCCTCACCGGAATACCGGTTGCGTTTGCAACCATGCTGACAAGTTCGTCGTCCAACTCTATTTTTGTCTTTACATTGTTTGCAAGTTTATATTCTTCCCATGTGATACCGTCCAAAAGACCTTGCAGTCTTACGTCATCCTCACGTTCGATGCGGTATTTTACCGCCGCTACCGATACGGTACTGCTATCGTACACAATAGTGCCTGTAGCCGCCTTAATCGTTTCGATTTCCTCATTCGGAAGATAATCTCTCTTGTGCTCGTAAGAGTTTGCATTGGTTCCTGTCTGTTCACTGATGTCATAATCCGTTTCCGAATTAGAGTCCGTACCCGGCACGCCGCCAATACCATCCTGTGTATTCGAGGTGTACAGCTCATCATGTGAAAATACGCCCTGTTCCCTTCCCTCAGGCGCCGAATATGTATGTCTTACGATATCTCTCTGTGAGAAATCCATTGAGATGTTCGTCGCAACTTCAATCTGATTGAACTCGTTTGTTCCCAAAAGCACTTGCCTTACTTCATTCTTAATAAGGCTTTCCGCCTCCTGTTTGAGCATCAGCATAGAGTCTGCCTTCTCAATCGTCGAGTAAGACTGCTCTACAGGAAACCAAATCCTTCCGTCCACATCGGTAATCGTGACATTGTCCGTCGTGTCGTTTCCGAGTCCTGTAGCAATCATCCTTGCGACTGCCGCAGCATTCTCCTCGGTAAAATCCGCGCCATCATTCAACTCTAAAAGTACGCTTGCATATGTATCCAGATTTTGCGCGATCAGTGTGCCGTTATCCTCCGGAATGGTAAGCTGACATGACGCCGATTTGACCGCCTTCATGCTCTCCACGTCCTCCTCAATCTGTGTTTCCAGATAGAGTTTGTAACGCTTCTGCTTATCCGCCTCCGTCGTGGAGAAATTGCCATCAAGCACATCATTCAAAGTGTATGCCGCTGTCGGAATGTTG
>JAIEDW010000258.1 GCA_029067805.1 Lachnospiraceae bacterium | reverse complement strand
ACAAGCCAAACAGGATACAGAAAGCAATCGTAGCGTTTATCATCGATTTAATCACCTGTAAGGCAATATAATCCCCTCGAAAATAGCTTCCGATCGCTACATTTTTTTTGCCCTCATGCGCCTCATAGCATGCCATTTTGGTCATTAATTTAATTCTTTCTTCATTTAACATACAAACCCTCTGTTACCTCACACATTACATATCACGGTCAAGGAAACGCATCTTATTTCCCGAAGGCTGCGTCTTTTTCGGCGGCTCAATAACCAGCTTGGGTTTCTCGATCGCGTTGGAAAGATTGTTTGCCATATCCCGCTTACATTTTTCGCAATATTTGCCTGATCGGATCATCTCTCCGCAGTTCTCACAGGGAAGCTTTACAGGTGAATCCTCTGCAAACTCAAGGCGGTCCTCTCTGATCCACTGCTGGATCTGGCTGACTTCAACCTCACATGCCTCCGCAACCTCTCTGATATCCGCCTGACGATTCTCCCGAATATATTTCTTTACCTCTTGAAATTTATTCTCAAGCGCCTCTTTACATGCGGGGCATATCGGCATTCCCACAATATGGTTAAACAATTTTCCGCACTTTCTGCAATTTCTTACGTTCATTCAAATTCCCTCCATTTCGATAGTGTCACATCTTATCGTATCTACATGCTCTCTCCGATACATAAGGCGATAAAATAAACTGTCTTTACACCCCGACGCTTCAGTTCATACGCCACAGCGTCAATCGTGCTGCCCGTTGTATAAATATCATCAACGAGAATCATTGTCTGATTTAATTTTACAACATTTGGATTAATATTGAAAGCCTTTTTCAAATTATTTTGCCTTCCGCGTAAATCCAGTTGTTTTTGAGGCACTGTTTTTTTGATTCTTTTGACCAGATTTTTCTGCATCGGAATGCCTGTAAGCCTTGACAAACGCTTTGCGATCAGCTCTGCCTGATTGTAGCCGCGGCTCCTTTTTCTTGATGCATGAAGCGGTACCGGAACAATTGCATCTGCATTCATGCTCTGTATTTCGTCTTTTAAATGCCTGTAAATATCCTCCGCATAAAAATCTGCGTATTCACAACGTCCCTTGTACTTAAAACGATAGATACTCTTTTTTATACTCTGATAATCATAGAGTGCAACGCCACTGTCAAATATATGCTTTGTTTTTTCACATTCCGCGCAAAAAACATCTGCATTATCGTTCAGCTGTCTGCCACACTTACGACATGTCGGTTCTAAAATATAGCGTATTTTCGGTCGGCATGTCCGGCAGACCTTCCCCTCTCCCGACGGCACAATGTCATCACAGACGGGACATCGCAACGGAAACAGTAAATTGATCAAAACATCTCGCATATTCTGTCCTTTAACCCCGTATATCGTTTCTGCTCATTCTCATTCGCGATCATTTGTTTTACGGTATCGCGGCTTCCAAGTATCGTCACGCAGTTCTTTGCCCTCGTAACACCTGTATACAAAAGATTTCTGTTAAAAAGCATTTTCGGTCCCGCAAGCAGCGGCATAATGACCGCCGGATACTCGCTTCCCTGTGATTTATGGATTGTGATCGCGTACGCAAGCTCAATCTCGTCAAGTCCACCCACCGGATACGTAACACGCCGCAAATCATCATATTCCACCACTACGGTTTTTGCCGTTTCGTTGATTTCCTTTATCATTCCGACATCTCCGTTAAAAATCCCTTGTCCACTGTCGATTGCGATCCCATACTTGCTGACAACTTCCCACTCAAGCTGATAATTATTTTTAATCTGCATCACCTTATCGCCAAGCCGAAACACACCATCACCATGCACCAGCTCCGTCTTTTCGGGTGACGGCGGATTCAGATACTGCTGCAGAATTCCGTTTAACGTTTCGACGCCAAGCGGTCCCTTTCGCATGGGTGTAAGTACTTGAATGTCATACATACCGGATTTAACATAGTTGGGAAGTTTTTCTGTAATCAGCAAAATCATATGTTTATAGATCACATTGACGTTATCGCGTTCCAAAAAGAAGAAATCGCGACTCTTATTGTCAAGTTGAATTTCCTCCCCTGCATTGATCCGATGGGCATTTACGACAATGTCGCTCTCCCCCGCCTGCCGAAAGATTTTAGACAGCACGACCGACGCAATCTTTCCGCTCTCCATCAAGTCTTTCAACACCTGTCCTGCCCCCACGGACGGAAGCTGGTTTCTGTCACCCACCATAATTAACCTTGTTCCCGGTGCCACTGCCTTTAAGAGTGATTGAAAAAGATAGATATCCACCATGGACATCTCATCGATAATAATCACGTCCGCCTCGAGCGGATTCAGCTCATTCTTTTCAAAATGCACCGCTGATGCCCGATCGTCGTCCGACACAGCGCCATTCAGTTCTAAAAGCCTGTGGATTGTCTTCGCCTCAAATCCCGTCGCCTCCGTCATGCGCTTTGCCGCGCGTCCCGTAGGCGCCGCGAGAAAGATGTCCAGCCCTTCGTCCTCAAAATAGCGTATGATCATATTGATCGTCGTCGTCTTTCCCGTTCCCGGTCCGCCCGACAAGATAAAGATGCCGTTTTCCACAGCATTGATGACCGCTTTTTTTTGCAGCGCGTCAAGCTCCATATTGCCCGCAACTTCCAGCCTTCCGATGCGATCCTCTAACCGGTCCCGCTCAACCTTTGTCAGCACATCGGAATCGCCAAACGCATTTTGCAATTCAAAGAGCATACGCGCACAGTTTAACTCGGCATAATACGCGCTGTTGCTGTAAACACACTGCGCACCGTCCTTTTCCTTGATGATGATCTTGCGATCGATTGCAAGATTGTCAAGCTGCGGCGCAATCTGTTCTTCGGTCAGTTCCAGCATTGCGGCGGATTTCTCCAGAAGAATCTCCTTTGGCAGATATACATGCCCTTCCGCGCCCGCCTGTAAAAGCGCATATAACATACCGCTTCTGATCCGATAGTCCGAGTCCGTATGAATCCCGATTTTAGCGGCAATCTCATCTGCGATGCGAAAGCCGATTCCCGACACGTCCTCCGCAAGCTTATAGGGATTTTCTTTCATCACTTTATAGAGTTCCATGCCGTACTGCTTATAGATTTTAATTGCAAGCGCATTGGAAATGCCGTATCGCTGAAGAAAGATCATCGCCTCACGCACATCCTTTTTCTCCTCCACCTGTTCCGCAATTTCCCTTGCCTTTTTTTCACTGATTCCCTTAATCTCGGCAAGCCTGTGCGGTTCCTCTTCGATAATCCGAAACGTATCATCCCCAAAACGCCGCACGATCCGCGCCGCAAGCGCAGCGCCGACTCCCTTGATCGCGCCCGAGCCCAGATACCTTTCCACCGCCACAGCGTCCTCGGGCGGCACGACCCGAAAGCTGTCCGCCTTAAACTGTCTGCCGTAGACAGCATGTTCCACATAAGCGCCCTCCGCCTCGATACACTCCCCCTCATCAAGGTTTGTAAAGATTCCCGTACAAGTAATCTCCATCTCTCCCGCCACCAGATTGATGACACCATAGCCATTTTGCGGATTTTTATAGATGATGTGCTCCACGAAGCCCTTTAGTACTTCCAAACACGTTCCTCCTTATATCGAAAGAGCCGAGCCCTAAATCGGGTTCGGCTGCATTTTTTCGTTTTTATACTTCCTCCGGCAAAAGAACCTCCACTCCAATGCCGTAGTTTCGTTTCATCTGTTCATAAAGCATATTTGCAAGTCCCAAGCCGTCCCCCGATGTCGCCTGTTCACAAAGATGCTGAACCGCAGAATCCTTAAAGTAATCTACCATCTTTGAGGCATAACCGTTCTCATCGTCATCCGAAAATACCTTTGTCGTTTTCAGCATTTCCTTGAACACTTGTTCTAAGAAGTAAGATTCAAATTGCTTGCAAGCATCCAACAGTTCCTCTTCGTTCGCTGCTCCGGCACTGTTTTCAATTTTATTCTTAATGGTATCCGCTTTTGTCGATGACACCTGACTTGCCATGTAATCAGCGTATACGGAACCTACTCCACCGATATCCATATCAACTAATCCCTATCCTTTCCGTTAGCGCTTCAGCTGGTTTGCCTGCTGCAGCATTTCGTCCGAAGTTGTGATAACCTTTGAGTTCATCTCATATGCTCTCTGTGCCACGATCAGGTTTACCATCTCATCCGCAACCTGCACATTGGAACCTTCGAGGTAACCCTGTATGATCTTGCTCTTGGGCAGATCGTCATTTTCTGCCTCGTTCATCGCCTCACCGCTTGCATCAGTTTCTATGAAAAGGCTGTCGCCCTCTTTGCTGAGTCCCCCCGGATTGTTAAACTGCCACAGTCCGATTGTCATATCCATGCTCTGCAAAACATTATTGTCATCGGGATACATCAGTGTACCGTCCCTTGATACCGCAATCTTGCTGACTACCACATCTTCGTCTTCAATGATAATCGATTCCCCGTCAACATCAAGCACTGGAAGTCCGTCTGAAGTTGTCAAGATAAGTCCTTCCGAACCGATTGCAAATTCAAAATTACCATTTCGCGTATAATAGGTTGTTTCGCCGTCCGCACCCTTCACTGCAAAGAATCCCTTTCCGGCAATCGCGAAATTCGCTTCGCCCGGCGTTTCCAAAAGACTTCCCTGTGTGAAAATAGACGTAATTGATGAATTTCTTACACCAAGCCCCACCTCTGCTCCAATCGGCTTGTGCTCCATATTCGCCGTTGTGCTCTTGGTCTGTATCGTCTGATACAACAATGATTTAAACTCCATTGCCTCCGACTTGTAACCCGTCGTATTGACATTTGAGAGATTATGTGCAATATTGTCTACATTTAACTGCTGTGCAATCATTCCCGTTGCACCTGTCCATAATGATCGTACCATTTGAATCCTCCATTCCTTATCCGACCGTTAAAACCGACCACAAACTGTTGCTTCTCACTGTTTTCGCTCTATAACGCTATATTATAATTTAATTAACTGTATTGATTGCTCTAAGGTATCGTCATAAGTCGTGATCATTTTCTGATTTGCCTCATACTGTCTGGAAATCGTAATCATGTTTACCATTTCCTTAACGACATTCGCATTGGACATTTCCAAATAACCCTGATAGATATTCGGGTTCTCAACATCATGAGATACTGCGCCTTCCTTTGCGTCCCACATCGTCTCACCGTAATGTGTCAGATAATTGGTGTCCTCAAATTCTGTAACCTTTATCTTTGTAACAAGATTTCCGTCCTGATAGATACTTCCGTCACGATCAATAATCGTTTCTGCCGCTGTCGTGGAAACCTGTATTCTTCCGTTCTCACCAAGTACATAGTCGCCGTCCTTTGTCACAAGATACCCTTCCTTCGTAAGGGTAAAGCCACCGTCTCTTGTATATTTCGTAGAGGTTTCTCCCGCCTTATTGGTAAACTCAATGTTATAAAATCCATTTCCGCCAATCGCCAGATCATAAGTATTATCCGTGATTCTTAAGGACCCCTGTGAAAAATCGGTAAATGTTTCTCCGATCTTTACGCCAAGACTCATTTTTCCCAAGCGTTTCGGAACATTGGGATTCTCCGACAAATCCTTGATTTTCACTGCCATGACCTCATCGTACGCCTGACTGGTAGAGCCTTCCTTTTTAAAGCCTGTCGTATCTGCGTTTGCAAGGTTATTTGACATAATATCCATTCGATACTGTTCATTCAGCATTCCCGTATAGGCTGTGTATAAACCTCTAAGCATTGTCTTTCTGTACTCCTTTCGTAATCGGAAATTAGATTTCTTCTCTGGCACCCGCCAAAAATTCAACATATTTTCCTGTACCAACCGCAACCGCTGTCATGGGATCCTCGGCAGTCATGGTGTTGATACCTGTTCTTGATTCAATCAAATCCTCCAGACCCCGCAAGAGGCTTCCGCCTCCCGTCAGCACAATACCACGGTCTGCGATATCCGCCGCAAGCTCGGGCGGCGTCTTTTCCAACACACTATGAATCGTGTCAATGATCTGCGCCGTCGTTTCGCGAAGCGCCTCCTCTGTTTCCTCGGAAGATACTCTAATGGTCTTTGGAAGTCCCGTCACAAGATTTCGTCCTCTGACATCCATATAATCCACTTCCGCCCGCTTAAACGCCGAGCCGATTTTTATTTTAATATCCTCTGCCGTCCGCTCACCAATCAAAAGATTGTGTTTCTTTCTCATGTAACGCACGATTGCTTCATCGAAATCGTCACCCGCAATTTTAATCGACGCGCTGACTACGGTACCGCCAAGAGAAATAACCGCAATATCGGAAGTTCCACCGCCGATATCGACAATCATGTTGCCGCAAGGCTTTGAAATGTCGATTCCCGCTCCAATCGCCGCCGCGATTGGCTCCTCGATAATCTTCACATCTCTTGCGCCCGCCTGATATGTCGCATCTTCAACTGCTTTCTTCTCTACCTCGGTAACGCCGCTCGGTACGCACACCGCGATAATCGGTTTGCGGAAAGTTTTTCTTCCAAGCGCTTTCTGAATAAAGTGTTTCATCATCTGTTCCGTGACCTTATAATCAGAGATTACACCCTGTCTTAACGGTCTAACGGCTACAATATTTCCGGGAGTTCTTCCCAGCATCAGACGCGCGTCTTCTCCGATCGCCTTTATTTTGTCGGTGTCACGGTCAAACGCTACCACAGAAGGCTCCTTTAAAACGACACCTTTTCCTCTGATATAAACTAAGATACTAGCGGTTCCCAAATCAATTCCAATATCTGTATACTGCATTACTGCTGCCCCTTTCTTAACGGAAACTTTCAGATTTTTATTTTAACACATGCCTTATCCGGCAGTTAAATGTGATAATCTTAATCATTATAGTATTGCCATTATTCGCAATCTAAACTACTAACCAGACTATTATAACCTAAATTGTCCATTTTTCAAAGGGGTTTATCGCTTTTTTTTCAAAACACTTATACAATTTATATATCGGTGGCTGTTTTACAATACTTTAGGTCTATTTGGTGCCATTTTTTGCCCGTTCGAGCATCTTGTTTACATAAATCCCCGTATATGAATTTTTATCCTTCGCAATCGATTCGGGTGTTCCCTCGGCAATTACCGTGCCACCACCGTCACCGCCCTCGGGACCGATATCAATAATATAATCGGCGGTTTTGATCACATCCAGATTATGTTCGATCACAACAACTGTGTTTCCGCCCTCCGCAAGTCGCTGCAGGATTTCCACAAGCTTATGCACATCAGCAAAGTGAAGTCCCGTTGTAGGCTCGTCAAGGATGTAGATTGTCTTTCCCGTGCTCCTGCGGCTTAATTCCGTCGCAAGCTTAATGCGCTGCGCCTCGCCGCCCGAAAGCGTTGTTGATGGCTGACCAAGCTTGATATAGGAAAGTCCGACATCGTAGAGCGTTTCAATCTTCCTTTTAATAGAAGGAACAGGTTCAAAAAACGGCAATGCCTCCTCCACAGTCATGTCGAGCACATCATAAATGCTCTTTCCCTTATATTTCACTTCCAGCGTTTCCCGATTATAGCGTTTCCCTTGACATACCTCGCAAGGAACATACACATCGGGCAAAAAGTGCATCTCGATTTTGATAATACCATCCCCGCCGCACGCCTCGCAGCGTCCGCCCTTAACATTAAAGCTGAAACGTCCTTTCGCATATCCTCTTGCCTTTGCGTCCATCGTCGACGCAAAAAGATCGCGGATCTGGTCAAACACACCTGTATAGGTCGCGGGATTGGAGCGCGGCGTTCTGCCGATCGGTGACTGGTCAATATTGATAACCTTGTCAAGCTGCTCCACACCCTCAATTTTTTTGAATTTTCCGGGAATCGTACGCGCCCGGTTTAATTTTTTCGCCAGATATTTATATAATATTTCATTGACAAGCGATGATTTTCCCGAACCCGAAACACCCGTCACACAGGTAAACACGCCAAGTGGAAATTTGACATCGATATTTTTTAAGTTATTCTCCGCCGCACCTTTTACAGTAAGCCAGCCTGTCGGTTTTCTTCTCGTCTTCGGCACAGGTATCTGCAACTTTCCGCAAAGATACTGTCCCGTAATAGAGTTCTCCACCTGCATAATTTCCTGTGCTGTTCCCTCTGCCACAACTTCTCCGCCGTGCTCTCCCGCACCAGGTCCGATATCGATCACATGATCTGCCGCAAACATCGTATCCTCGTCATGTTCCACGACAATCAGCGTATTGCCGAGCTCCTGTAAATTTTTGAGCGCCGCAATCAGTTTATCGTTGTCGCGCTGATGCAGACCAATACTTGGCTCGTCAAGAATATAACAAACACCCACAAGTCCCGAACCAATCTGCGTCGCAAGTCGAATTCGCTGTGCCTCACCGCCCGAAAGCGATGCCGTGCCTCTTGCAAGACTTAAATACTCCAATCCCACACTTGCGAGAAATCCCACGCGTGCCTTAATTTCTTTCAAAATGCGCTTTCCGATAAGCTGCTGCTGCTTCGTAAGCTCCATTGTATCGAGAAAATTGTACAAACCGTTAATGGATAGCGAGGTAATCTCATAAATATTTTTATCACAGACCGTCACTGCCAGCGAACTCTTTTTCAAACGCTTTCCGCCGCACTCTTTACAGGGCGTGATACGCATAAAAGTTTCATACTCGCTCTTCATCGTTTCCGATGAGGTTTCCCGATATCTTCGCTCCACATTCTTGATCAATCCTTCAAAGGCAATCGGATATCTGCCCTCGCCACGCTGCCCTTTATAATAAACAATGACTTCTTTTCCACCCGTTCCGTTAATGAGCATATCCTGTATCTCATCCGAGAGCTGCTCAAACGGTGTATCAAGCGAAAAATGATATGCCTCACTCAATGCCTGTAAAACCGCATTCGTAAAACTGCTCTTGTCCGTACACGACTGCCACCCGATTACTGTAATCGCACCATCATTGATGCTGATACTTTTATCGGGTATCATCAGGTCCGTATCAAACTCCATTTTATAGCCAAGTCCAAAACACTCCGGACAGGCGCCAAAAGGATTGTTGAAAGAAAAACTTCTCGGCTCCACCTCATCAATACTGATACCGCAATCCGGACACGAAAAGCTGTCCGAAAAATTCATTGTTTCGCCGTCTATCACATCGACAAGCAAAAGACCGTCCGAAAGCGCCATGACATTTTCAACCGAATCCGTAAGACGCCGCTCAATGCCCTCTTTCACGACAAGTCTGTCCACAACAATCTCAATATTGTGCTTAATGTTTTTCTCAAGCTTAATCTCCTCTGAGAGTTCATACATGTTTCCGTCAATGCGTACGCGGATATATCCGCTCTTCTTTGCCCGCTCGAGCACCTTTGCGTGCTCGCCTTTTCTTCCCCTGACAACGGGTGCCATCAGTTGAATACGGGTTCCCTCTTTCAGTTCCATGATCTGATCCGTGATCTGGTCGATGGTCTGACGCTTGATTTCCCTGCCGCAGTTAGGACAGTGGGGAATGCCGATACGTGCATACAGGAGTCTGAAATAATCATATATCTCCGTAACTGTTCCGACCGTCGAGCGCGGATTTCGGTTCGTGGATTTCTGATCGATGGAAATTGCGGGAGAAAGTCCCTCAATGCTCTCAACATTCGGCTTTTCCATCTGTCCCAAAAACTGTCTTGCGTAAGAAGACAGCGATTCCATATATCGACGCTGTCCCTCCGCATAAATGGTATCAAACGCAAGCGACGACTTTCCCGAGCCGGAAAGTCCCGTCAGCACCACAAACTTATTTCTTGGGATATCTACATTAATATTTTTCAGATTATGCTCATTTGCGCCCCGAATTTTGATTAACTCTCCTTTCGGCAACATCTTTAGCTGTTCTTTGTTCATATTTCTATCGGTACTCCTTTCACAGTCCTTCCGTCATCTCGTTCAGCATTTTTTTCAAATCCATCATCTTGTCACGCAACTCTACCGCCGCCTCGAAATTTAAATCCGCAGCCGCCTTGCGCATATTCTTCTCCACTGTTGCGATCAATTTTTTCAGTTCTTTCTCGTTCATGGACTCGGGGTCTTTTGCGAACTGTTGTTCTTCCTTTGCTACCGCCTTTGAGATACTGATCAAATCACGCACCGCTTTCTTGATCGTCTGCGGTGTAATGCCGTGCTCTTCATTGTATTTCTGCTGGATTGCACGCCTTCTTGCCGTTTCGTCCAGTGTCATCTGCATGGAATCCGTAATCTCATCGGCATACATCACAACATGCCCTTCCGCATTTCTCGCCGCACGTCCTACCGTCTGTATCAGCGAAGTCGCAGAGCGCAGAAAGCCCTCCTTATCGGCGTCCAATATCGCCACAAGCGAAATCTCGGGAATGTCCAATCCCTCTCGCAAAAGGTTGATTCCAACCAGCACGTCAAACACATCAAGACGCATATCACGGATAATTTCGGCACGTTCCAGCGTATCGATATCCGAGTGTAGATATTTGACACGGATACCCACCTCACTCATATACTTCGTCAAGTCTTCCGCCATACGCTTTGTGAGCGTTGTCACCAGTACCTTGTTGTGCTTTTCGGTTTCCGCGTTGATCCGCGAAATCAGATCGTCAATCTGCCCCTCGACGGGACGCACGATAATCTCGGGATCCAGAAGCCCTGTCGGTCGGATAATCTGCTCCGTCCGCAAAAGTTCATGTTCGCTTTCATAGACGCTCGGCGTTGCCGATACAAAGAGCATCTGGTCAATCTTCTGTTCAAATTCGTCAAATTTCAGCGGTCTGTTGTCAAGCGCGGACGGAAGCCGGAACCCATACTCCACAAGCGTCGTCTTTCTCGAGCGGTCACCCGCATACATACCGCGGATCTGCGGAATCGTCATATGCGACTCATCTATAATAATCAGAAAATCATCCGTAAAAAAGTCCATCAGACAGTACGGCGGATCGCCCTCATTCGTGCCGCTCAAATGTCTGGAATAATTTTCAATCCCTGAACAAAATCCCGTTTCCCGAAGCATCTCCACATCGAAGTTTGTCCGTTCTGAAATGCGCTGTGCTTCCAACAGCTTGTCCTCACTCTTGAAATATCGCACACGTTCTTTCATCTCCGCCTCAATATTCTCACAGGCCACTTTTATCCGCTCCGGCGCAACGACATAGTGCGATGCCGGAAAGATCGTCACATGCTCCAAAGTTGCCGTCACCTTGCCCGTCACAGGGTCAATCTCACAAATCCGGTCAATCTCGTCTCCGAAGTATTCCACGCGGATCAGACAATCGCCGCCCTGCGCGGGATTGATGTCCACCACATCACCGTGCACACGGAAACGCCCTCTCTCAAGGTCAATATCATTTCGGTCGTACTGCATCTCAATCAGCGCATGAATAACCGCATCCCTGTCCTTGGTCATTCCCGGACGCAACGAGAGCATCATGCCCTGATATTCGTCCGGACTTCCCAGACCGTAGATACAGGACACTGACGCCACGACCACAACGTCTCTGCGCTCGGTAAGCGAAGCCGTAGCCGAAAGTCTTAATTTATCAATCTCATCATTAACAGCGGAGTCCTTCGCAATGTATGTGTCGGACGAAGGGATGTACGCCTCCGGCTGATAATAGTCATAATAGGAAACAAAATACTCCACAGCATTCTCGGGAAAAAACTCCTTAAACTCACCATAAAGCTGCCCCGCAAGCGTCTTATTGTGCGCAATCACAAGAGTCGGCTTGTTCAATGCCGCGATAATATTTGCCATTGTAAACGTTTTTCCCGAACCGGTCACGCCAAGCAGCGTTTGAAACTGATTACCCTCTTTAAAACCGTTCACGAGGGTTTCAATCGCCTGTGGCTGGTCGCCGGTAGGTTGGTATTCCGAATGTAAAATAAATTTATCCATAAGCGATACTCCATACCAAATATATGTTCTTTTTCAGTATACCACAAAAAATAAAAAAGTATAGACCTAAATCCGTACTTTTTTGAATTTGTGATTTTCCGCTTCTTATGTACAATTACGATTAAATTTGATATCATTTCCTATAGAATATTATAAGAGCACAGGAGCCTTCCATGAATAAAAAAGTCTTATTAGTCGGAATAAACGCCAAATACATTCACTCCAATCCCGCCGTCTACAGTCTAAAAGCATATGCGGACAAATATTATCCAAACCGCCCTGATGGCTGTACAGTCGAGATTGCCGAGTACACCATTAATCAGCAGATAAGCGCAATCCTTGCCGACTTATATCAAAAAAAGCCGCAGATTACAGCGTTTTCCTGTTATATATGGAATTGGAATCTGATACAGGATTTACTGACAGAACTGCCGAAAATACTGCCCGATACGAAGCTCTGGCTTGGCGGTCCCGAGGTTTCTTTTCATGCCGAGCAACTGATACAGGAGTTTCCGCAGCTTGCGGGAATCATGATTGGTGAAGGTGAAGACACCTTTTTAGAGCTTTTAAATCACTATTGGGAGCAGCGTCTGCCGTTATCCGATATCAAAGGGATTATCTGCAAAGACGGCATCACGGGAGAACGTGCGCCTGTGGATATTAATCGACTTCCTTTTCTTTATGATGCCGAATTTTGTGACATGTGTGTCACTTTTGATAACCGCATTCTGTACTACGAATCCCAGCGCGGCTGTCCGTTTCGCTGTGCCTACTGCCTCTCCTCCATTGACAAAACTGTGCGACTGCGCGATATCGCCCGCGTAAAGTCAGAACTGCAATGTTTCCTCGATCATCGCGTGCCTCAGGTAAAGTTCATAGACCGCACCTTTAACTGTAACAGCGAACATGCTCTTGCCATATGGCAATATCTCAAAGAACATGATAACGGTATCACAAATTTCCACTTTGAGATTGCCGCGGATTTGTTAAACAAGGAGCAACTGGACATGATGCACGACATGCGTCCCGGTCTGATTCAGCTCGAAATCGGCGTGCAGTCCACCAACGAAACCACACTCGAGGCAATCAACCGTTCAACAGACATTAACAAGCTTCAAAAAAACGTTGCCAGCGTCCGAAATTTTCAAAATATTCATCAACACCTTGATTTGATCGCGGGGCTTCCCTACGAAGATTACAACAGCTTTGCCAATTCCTTTAATGATGTATACGCAATGGCTCCCAATCAACTACAGCTTGGTTTTTTAAAGGTATTGAAGGGATCTCCCATCGAACAGCGCACTGCCGAGTATGGGATTGTATACAATGCCAAATCACCTTATGAAGTCCTGTACACAAAGTGGTTGAGCTTCGATGATACACTGAAACTGAAAGGCATTGAGGAAATGGTCGAGCTATACTATAACTCCAACCAGTTTACGCATATCCTTCCTGTACTGATACAGGAATTCGCCTCACCATTTCAAATGTACGAAGCGCTTGCCAACTATTATCGCACAAACGGGTATTTTATCAGCACACCGTCAAGAACTTATCGGTATCAAGTTCTTTTGAATTTCGCATGTTCCATTGCTGCCGAAAAACGGGAACTTTTTATTGAGCTACTTATATTTGACTTATATTTACGTGAAAATTTAAAAAGCCAACCTAACTTTGCTCCCGGAAATACGCTTGACAGAGAAAAGCTGCGCCTGTTTTTTGAGCGTGAAGCGCAAAATCCCCAATATTTGAAACATTACGAAGGCTGCAAGTCCGTACAGCTTCTGAGGATGACACACGTAGAAAGGTTTTCATACCCTGTATGGCATGAAAACCCCGCTGAATGTGCAGTCAGGCGAAAAGCCCCTGCCTATATTTTATTTGATTACAATGACCGTAATGTTTTGACACATGATGCTGCCTTTTACGAAATTACACTCTAATCCATCATCTCACTCAGCACCTGCTTCGCAGTTTCAAGCTGATTATCAATGCCGTTTTTATACTGCTCAGCATCAAACGCTACCTCCACGTCAGGGTCGATGCCAATCTTGTGGATATTATTTCCTTTTGGCGTAAAATACGTGCTGACCGTAATCTTCATCGCCGAACCGTCGGAAAGATTTATCACCTTCTGCACGATGCCTTTTCCGTAAGTCGTCGTGCCGACCAGTTTTCCAATCCCGTAGTCCTTTACCGCCCCCGCAAGAATTTCCGATGCACTTGCACTGTATCCGTTTGTAAGCACCACAAGCGGCACATCAATCTCATTCTGTCCATTACAGGTATATTCTTCCCGCTTGCCATACTTATCCTCCGTATATACGATCAGTCCCTTTGGAAGAAGCATTCTTGCAATCTCGCACACCGTGGAAAGATTTCCGCCGGGATTGCTACGAAGGTCTATGATAAGCCCCTGCATTCCCTCCTGTCTTGCCTGGCTCAACGCCTCCTCAAATTGTTTCGAGGTCACAAGGTCAAACTCGGTGATCTGGATATATGCTGTCTTGTTGTCATACATCTCATACTCGACGGTAGGACTTTCAATCTGTCTGCGCTGCACATCAATGTCAATCGGCTCTGTTTCCCCTGTTCGCAGCACCGTGATCGTGACGTACGTGCCCTCCTCACCTTTGATCTTGCTGACCACATAGGTGCTGTCCTTTTCATACATGCTTTCGCCGTTTACCTCATAGATATGGTCTCCCTGCATGAGGTTGCTTTCCTCAGCGGGCGTATTCTTGATAATCCCGCTTACCATCACATAACCTGTGTCCGCGTCCTGTGTAATATACGCGCCGATTCCGTAGTAAATCCCCTGTGTCTGCTGCTGCAAAGCAATAAGCTCTTCCGCCGTGTAATAAACGCTGTACGGGTCGTCAAGCGAATCCAGCAATCCTCTGTATACACCGTTTTGCAATGTTTCATTGTCGACATCCTGCCAGAAATACTCCTGTATCGTTTCCTCCAGAATGCCAAGCTTTTTCACAACCTCGTCGTCCGTGACGCTCTCGCTTACGATGCCATTCTCCGATTCAACCAAATCCAATCCCCGCCGTACGCTACGCCCAAACTGGAATACTACAAAGGCAAACAAAAACACGCCCATCGTCACTGCCATTCCCACTGCAAGACCTGCCATAAAATGCTTCGTATTCTTATCGTTGTTTCCGCCGCCTTGATTGTATGGATATGGATTCATTCCGTTGTTATACGGATTCATTCCGTTATTATATTGATTCGTTCCGCCATTGTATTGATTTTGCATTGTAATGCCTTTCTATTGTTATAAAATTATTTTAGATAACCCCATGGATTTACATAATTCCCATTCGAGCGCACGCTGAAATGCAAATGATTTCCTGTAGATCTCCCTGTCGTCCCGACAGCCGCAATTTTCTGCCCTTTTACAACCTCTGTCCCCTTTGTCACATAGAGCGCCGAAGCGTGCATATAGATTGTAAAAAGACTATCCCCGTGGTCAATCATAATGTAATTGCCCATCGACGCATTGTAAGTTGCTGCCACTACCGTACCATCGTATGCGGCAAGAATCGGCGAACCGCCTGGCGCTGCCATATCCACACCGTTGTGAAACTTCTTTACGCCAAGTACCGGGTGAATCTCTCTTTCCCCATAGTCATCAGAAATTCTTGTGTAAGAAGGCGCCGGCCACGTAAACATACCGCCGTCATATTTCCGCTTCGGATTTGACGCAGCCTCAAGCGCCGCCTGTTCCGCCTTCACGGCGTCTTCAAGCGCCTTGATCTCCGCATTTCTTGATGCGATTTCCGCCTCATATTCCCTAATAACCGCTTCCTTATCGTTGATGTCCGCCTCATACGCTTTGATTTCCGTCTGCTTTTCGGAAATAAGCGCTTCCAGCGACTCCTGCTCTTTTTCTACATTTACCTTTGCTTCTTCTAAAAGCTCCTGCTCCTCCTCAAGCTGCGCCTTGCACACTTCAACATACTCTCTCGTGGTCTTAAAATTATCAAAAATTTTTTTGTCGGACTCCGTGATCTTCTCCACATAATCAACGCGGTTAAGCATATCACCAAACGATGATGCACTGAAAATTGCCTCAAGATAAAAGCTGTTTCCGCGCTCATACATATTCTTGATCCGCGCTTTCATCGACTCATACTGCGCTTCTTCTTTTGAGATCGCCTCGTCAAGCTCCGCCTTTGTCTGAACAATTTCTGCCTCCTTTTGCGTGATCATATCGGTAAGCTCGGTGATCCTTGTCTGCGCAGCCGTAAGTTCCGTATCAAGCTGACTCACATAAGAGGCAAGATTACTCTTTGACTGTTCCAAGCTGTTTATAATCTGTTTTACATCGGTGAGCCCGCCTTCAAGCTGTTTTCGCTGATTTTGTGTATCCTCAATCTCCTTCTGCTTTTTGGCAATACTCTGCTTTAAATCCGATATCTCATCCGCCTGACTGACAAAAGGGCAAACAGCGGCAAAACAGGCAGTCATCATCATTGTGACTGCCAACAAAAGCGCTGCCCTTTTGAAACTCTTTTTATCAGTACGCCCAAGCCGCATAAAACCATGCCCTTCCGTATTTCCATGACAACATCCGTCTGACAATGTTTGTCTGACGATATTCGTCATACACTAAGATGTTTTCTGACTGTCGTAAAACTTCCCAAAAATCCAATGCCTACGCCGATTGCGATACACACCGGCATCAGTGTTGTGTACACTGCCCCTACAGGCAAAAATTCAAATATCTGAGATAAAAACGGAAATCTTTCCGCTACATACATCATTGCCTCATTATATATAAAATACACTGCGATCAACGGAATGATCGAACCCACAAAACCGATGACAATGCCTTCGATTACAAACGGCGACCTTGTAAAGAAATCGGTCGCGCCAATGTATTTCATGATCTGTATCTCTTCTTTTCGCACGGAAATGCCGATCGTGACCGTATTACTGATCAAGAAGATTGACACTAAAAACAGAATGATGATAATGCCGATCGACACATAACCGATAATCGCATTCACGCCGGTAAGCGTCTGCGCCGTGAGCGCCGACTGGTTGACCTTTCGTACGCCCTCGATCGATTCAAGATACGATACCAGCTCCGACTGTGATGACACATCTTTCATATAGATATCAAAATGCGCGCACTCCTCAAGCGGATTTTCCGTAAAAAAACTTACATCGCCAAAGTTCATCTCCTCGGCAAACTGCGTCCATGTCTCGTCAGCATCCACATAGAACACTTCTTTTACCTCCGAGCGTCTTGAAATCATGCCAGAAATTTCGTCCACGCGCTCATCGGTCAATCCCGCTTCCAGAAGCGCACTCACTGGCACCCGCTCCTCTACGTTCTTCATCACATGCTGAAAGTTCGTCAAAATAGAATAAAACAACCCAAACAAAAACAGACATGCGGAAATGGTCGCCACCGATGCCAATGTAAACCATTTGTTCTTAAAAATATTGCGTATTCCCTGCTTGATACAATAAAATAGTGTATTAATCCTCATCGATGTAGCCACCTTCCTCCTCATCGCTCACGATGATGCCTTTCTTCATTGTGATAACGCGTTTCTTCATAGAATTTACAATCTCCCGATTGTGTGTGACTACCAGAACTGTTGTTCCGTTATTGTTAATTTTCTCAAGCAAGTTCATAATTTCCCATGAATTTTTGGGATCAAGGTTTCCCGTCGGCTCGTCGGCAAGCAAAATTTTCGGCTTGTTGACTAACGCCCTTGCAAGCGCCACTCTCTGCTGTTCTCCTCCGGAAAGCTGCTTCGGCTTTGCCTTATACTTTCCCGCAAGGCCGACAGTCGACAACATCGACGGTACATTCTTGCGGATCTCGCGATTTGGCATCTGTATAATGCGCTGTGCAAACGCAACATTCTCATACACATTCCGATCCTTTAACAGACGGAAATCCTGAAACACCACGCCCAGGCTTCTCCGAAACTTCGGAATGCTTTTGCGCTTAAGGCGCGCAACATCGACTCCGTTGACGATTACCCTTCCGGATGTCGGCAAAAGCTCCCGCAGTAAAAGTTTGATCAAAGTAGACTTTCCCGAACCGCTGTCCCCTACGATAAAGACAAATTCCCCTTTATTTATATGCAGATTCACATCATTTAATGCCGGTACACCTACCGTGTAAGCTTTGCTTACATTTTCCATTAAAATGACCGTATCATTATCCGTTGAAACTGCACGGTTTCTCATTGTAGTTCTCAATTTTTTCACCCCTATATATCTTAAATTTTATCAGTACTCAAACGACTCCATATATTTCATGTAGCGCACTACCATCAATGCAATCTTAAATGTAATCGCGTCCTCAAACACCCTCAAGTCAAGCCCTGTGCTTTTTTGCAGCTTATCCAAACGATACACGAGCGTATTTCTGTGAATAAAAAGCTGTCTTGACGTTTCCGACACATTGAGCGAATTTTCAAAAAACTTGTTGATTGTCGTGAGCGTTTCCTCGTCGAAGTCATCAGGACTCTTTCCCCCAAAGATTTCCTTGATAAACATCTTACACAATGGTATCGGCAACTGATAAATCAATCTTCCGATTCCCAGTTCACTGTACGCGATGATATCCCGCTCCGCAAAGAAAATTTTCCCGACATCGAGCGCCATCTTTGCCTCCTTGTAGGAGCGGCTGACTTCCTTTATCTCCTTAACATTAGTGCCGTACGCGATATGGATATCCTTAATTCCTTCCTTTACCAGACACTCCGCTATCGCTCGTGCATATTTATCAATATCACGGTTTGATTCATTATCAGACACTTCCTTCACAACGATCACGTTATTTTCATCGACAGCCGTGACAAAATCTTTCCCGTTCTGTCCAAATCCTTCCCGCACTCTCTCAAGAATATTGGCATCTTTGCCGTTTGGTGACTCTACGATCAGTACGGCGCGTTTCACATCAGTCTGAATATGCAGTTTTTTCGAGCGGCTGTAAATATCGACCAACAACAGATTATCGAGCAGAAGATTCTTGACAAAATTATCTTTATCAAACCGTTCCTTGTATGCGACCATCAGATTTTGAAGCTGGAACGCCGCCATCTTCCCCACCATGTACGCATTCTCTCCCGCGTCACTCGCGATCAGTATATATTCAAGCTGTTGGTCATCGTAAATCTTAAAAAATTGGCATCCCTGAAGCTCCTGGCTGTCCGCCGCAGATTTCACGAACTCAAGCACAGAATGCTCAAAGGTATTTCCGATTGCTTTTGTCGAAGCAACGACCTTTCCGTCGATATCCGCCACATAAAGCTCCACCCTCGCAATCGCCTTGATTCCTTCAATAGTGTTCTGCATAATCTGATTTGAAATCATGTTTCACGCTCCTTACTTTTATAAAGTGTCGGTCAAAATTAACAAAATCTGTTTTTATTTTAATACATTTTTACAAAAAAATCTATAGGAAACCGGAAAATTTTTATGCATCTTTTCACTATTTAAGTTTTTCCGTTTTTCAGCCGAAATACTAATTGGAATATTATTTCCAGGAAAGGAGCTGATTTCTTACTATGGATATCGCAAAACTTTCTATGAATATGGCGCAGACAAATCTTTTGAACGATGTTGGAACCACGATGCTCGCAAAGTCACTTGACATGGCAGAATCGTTGGGTGCCTCCGTTACGGAAATCTTGGACTCTGCCGCTTTAGAGCGCTCTGTCAACCCCGATATTGGCGGAAACATCGACATCAGAGTCTAGTCTTCGCACATTGTCTTATTGGACAAACAAAACAGCCCTTTGGGCTGTTTTGTTTTCGTTACACCAGGCGAATGCGGTCTTCTTCAATCACAATTTTACCGTTTTTTAAGAGATTTCCAACGGCACGCTTAAATTCGTTTTTGCTCATATCCGTTTCCTGTCTGATCAGTTCCGGGGCCGCTTTATCCGTAAACGGAAGCGCTCCGCCAAGATCATTCATAATTTCAACCAGTTTTCTTGCATCTTTTCCCATCTGGATATATGCCTTTTCGCGCACACACAGATCAAGCTTTCCGTCCGCTTTTACTCCGGCAACTCTTGCGTGTACCACATCGCCCACTTTGATCTTTCCAAAAAGCTCCCTTTTCGGAATCAAGGCAGAATAACGGTCATCCACGGCGACATAAGCCCCTATCTCCTCATGAAGCTGATAGACTGTCCCCGTAACCGTATCATCTTTTTTGTATCCACTGTCTGTAGACAGACATCGGTATACATTCATCGTTGCTGCAAGACGGCTGCTCTTATCCACATAAATTGTGACAAGCACGTCATCGCCCTCGTTGAACTTTCCCATTTGTTCTTTGTATGGAAGCAGAATATCCTTTTCCAGTCCCCAGTCAAGAAAGGCGCCAATCTTCGTAATTTGTGAAACTTTTAACTTCCCAACCTCACCGACCATAATCTTTGGCGTGTTGGTTGTCGCAATCAGTCTGTCCTTTGAATCCTTATATAAAAAGACTTCCAATGCATCTCCGATTTTACACCCTGACGGCACCTGTTTTTTCGGAAGCAACACCCGCTCGTCTGCCGAAGCTTCCGGCTCCTCGGCAAGATAAATGCCAAAATCGACCTCTTTTACAACTGTCAGCGTTTGTTTTTTTCCCAATTCAAACATGGTATGGTTCCTCCGTTTCCTTTTCTATCCATAAAATTGTATCTCATTTTTAACCAGCCTGTCGCCCTCGTAAACACACTTCACCGTAAAAAATCTGTCCTCACCTTCAAGCAGCGGTTCCAGAAACAGACGATCCCCCTCCCATGTCGGCAGATCAAGCACCTTTTCCTTGTCCACCCACACCAGCTCTCCTTCATTGCACTCATCCACAAGCGCTCCCGTAAAACCGTCAGCCGAAAAAAGACACATCATCTCGGGTTCACACGCATCGCTTACAAACGTAATAAGGCTTCTAAAGCGATAGGAAGTCAATGTCAGTCCCGTTTCTTCACGCACTTCCCGCAGAAGACACTCCTCGGGACTCTCGCCGTATTCGCCGTGCCCTCCTACGCCAATCCACTTATCATGGCTGATATCGTTTTTCTTTTTGATCCTGTGAAGCATCAGATACTTTCCGTCTTTTTCTATGTAACAGAGCGTTGTCATTCTCATATGTTGATCTTTCCTCCAAAAGAACAGTTTTTATGAACTTTTTTTTCATTTTATCATATTTTACAATATAGTTTCAATAACCACAGCTATTTATTCTTTTCAAAGGAGAGAAATGATGACAAAATACGACATCGCTCTGATCGGTGGCGACAGCCGCACTGCATATATGGCTCCTTACCTTGCAAAAAAAGGCTATCGCGTTATCTGTTTCAACACGGTAAACATCACATACGGAGAACATTTAAAAGCCAAAATCCATTATGCCGACAACTTGCGGGAATGCCTTGACTGCACCGATATCATAGTATGCGGCATCCCCTTTTTAAAGGGAGAAGACATCTACTGCGAAGAAAATAAGATCAATGACGAAATTCCCCTAACAGAATTTCAGCGCTGTATACACAAACACCAGATTATCTTTGCGGGCGTTATCCCCGAACGTTTCAGAACGGTCTGCGAGGAAAGGGAAATATACTGTCATGATTTTATGCTGGATGAACCCTTAAGCATTATTAACGCCGTATCGACTGCGGAGGGCGCCATATTGGAAGCGCTTCTTCGCAAAAACACGACACTCTATAAAAGCTACTGTCTGGTACTCGGTTTTGGCCGCTGCGGAAAAATAATCGCTGACCGATTAAACGGACTGCATTCCTGTGTCACTGTCTGTTCAGAAAACGAAACGGAGCTTGCCAACGCAGCCGCACTTGGCTTCCATACGCTGCGGCTTTCGAAGCTCAATCAAAATATATTCCGCTATGAATATATTTTCAATACAATTCCCGCATGTATGCTGGATCATCACTGCCTTGAGCGCACCTCCAGGGACTGCCTTATCATAGATATTGCCTCAAACCGTATCGGCGCCGACTACGGAGCTGCCAAACTGCTCGGGATCAATCTTTGCTTCTGCCCTGGACTTCCCGGAAAATACGCCGGTAAGAGCTGCGCAAAGCAGCTTTCTAAATACGTTATCCGACACATCAATAAATAAACGTTATTCCCAAAAAACAACACAACGGAGGTATCACCATGAATCTAAAAGGAAAAAAAGTCGGTATTGCCCTGACCGGCTCATTCTGCACATTTGAAAAAATGTTTGAAGAGCTTAAAAAGCTTATAGACGCCGGAGCGGACATATATCCAATTCTCTCAGACGCATCACAGAATATTCAGAGTCGTTTCGGAAAACCTGACATATATGTCACAAAAATAAAAGAAATCACCGGACGCGAGCCAATCATCTCAATAGAAGGCGCCGAACCAATCGGTCCTAAAGGGTACCTTGATGTACTTGCAATCCTTCCCTGCACAGGAAATACCGCCGCCAAGCTCGCAAACGGCATAACAGACTCTCCAGTACTGATGGCGGCAAAGGCGCATATGCGCAACAACAAGCCGCTTGTCATCTCAATTTCCACAAACGACGGACTTGGTATGAATCTAAAAAATATTGGCGTTTTGTGCAACAGTAAAAATATCTATTTTGTTCCATTCGGACAGGACAATTATGAGAAAAAGCCAAATTCCCTTGTGGCACATACAGAGTTCTTAATCCCGACGCTTGAAATGGCTTTGGAACACAAACAGTACCAGCCTATGCTGATCGATTATCAGACGCATTCCTAAAAAACGCAAAACAATTATGAAAGGACTTGGGTAAATGTGTGGTATAGCAGGTTTTTGCAGCTTTAATGTAAATTTTCGCGAAGAGGCGTCAAGATGGTACGGCGTACTTCAGCATATGAATCAATGTCAAAAACACAGAGGTCCTGACAATGACGGACTTTTTCTTGAGAGAAACTGCGGGCTTGCCCACACCCGTCTTTCTATTTTGGATCTGAATCTGGGCAGCCAGCCGATGACAAGACAGCTTGGAAACAAATGCGCAACAATTGTCTACAATGGCGAAATCTATAACATGCCCACACTTCGCCGGGAATTGGAAAACAACGGTGTTATACTAAAAACCACCTGCGACACAGAAGTCATTCTGATAGGCTGGCTTTTGTTTGGCGCAGACTATGTCAAAAAATTAAATGGGATATTTTCTTTTGCTATTTGGGACGAAACACTTAAGAAGCTTTATCTGTTTCGCGACAGGCTTGGGGTGAAGCCTCTGTTTTTCACCCATTTTAGAAACACACTTATCTTCTCCTCCGAGCTAAAGGGCATCCTTTGCTTTCCCGACTTCAAAGCGCAGGTTGACCGTGAAGGCTTGTGTGAGGTATTTGGTCTTGGCCCTGCAAAGACCTATGGAAAAGGTGTTTTTAAAAATATATCTGAACTGCTGCCGGGACATTTTCTGGAATACTACGGTTCCGATTTTCACGTATGTCCATACTGGACGCTCGAGAGTCGTCCACACACGGACTCATGGGAGCAGACCGTTGAAAATACCCGTTATCTGGTGACAGATGCCATAAAGCTGCAGATGCTCTCCGATGTCCCGATCTGCACTTTTTTGTCGGGCGGCGTAGACAGCAGCCTTGTGACGGCAGTATGTAGCAGCGAGCTGCAAAAGCAGGGAAAGCGGCTCGATACCTATTCCTTTGATTTCAAGGATAACGACAAGAATTTCCGCGCAAACGCATTCCAGCCCTCACAAGATCGCCCCTGGGTCGATAAGATGATTGCGTACTGCCGCACCAATCACCAGTATCTTGAATGCACCAACGCAGAGCTTTTTGACTATCTGTTTGAAGCCGTCGATGCAAGGGATCTACCGTGTATGGCGGACGTGGAGGCTTCCATGCTGTACTTCTGCAAAAAAGTGGCAAGAAATCATAAAGTAACACTGACGGGTGAGTGCGCCGATGAAATCTTCGGCGGCTATCCGTGGTTCCATAAAAAGGAATGCTTCGACGCCGACTGCTTTCCGTGGTCAATGGACTTTGCACCGCGCACAATGCTCTTAAAAGACAATGTGCGTAAACTGCTTCCGCTTGAAGAATATGCGCGCGCCGCATACCAAAAGACCATTTCAGAAACACCTTTGCTGCAAGGAGAAACGAATACCGAACAGCGCAGAAGGGAAATTTCTTATCTGAATTTAAAGTGGTTCATGCAGACGCTTCTTGACAGAATGGACCGCACAAGCATGCACACAGGACTGGAAGCGCGCGTTCCCTTTGCAGATCATCGTATCGTGGAGTATCTCTGGAATGTACCATGGGAGATGAAATGTAAGGACGGCGTTGTAAAGGGACTTCTGCGCGCCGCCGCGGAAGGACTTCTTCCCGGAGAGGTGCTTTACCGCAAAAAGAGTCCGTATCCTAAGACGTATGATCCGGCATACGAAAATCTTCTGCGTACAGCGATTATTGAAGCGCTTTCCGACACGCGCGCGCCTTTGCGGGAACTGATAAGTCTTGACAAGACGCTTGAGTTTATCCAGCGTCCGTCCGATTATGGCAGACCATTCTATGGGCAGCTCATGGCAGGTCCACAGCTTTTGGCATATCTGCTTCAAGTCAATTATTGGCTGCAAAAATATGAGGTGGAGCTTTTGATCTAAGCTCCACCTCTGTTTCATAAAACCCTCTTTATAAAACTATATTTTCAACTTTCTCCGAAAAGTATCTGCCAATATTTGCAATAAAACCCAATACATCCTGCTTCATGACTTCCGGAAATGCCGTAAGCACAGGGGCTGTTTCAAAGCTCAACACCTTATCAAATTTAATGTTTCTAAGCCCTCTGATAAATCCATCCCAATCGGTCGATGGCTTATTCTCCCTTGTCATTGTAAATGTGAACGGTATCTGATGTAAATCCGAAATACCGTCATTATCATGGATATGTAAAACCTTGAGCCGATCGCCAAGCATTGTGATAAAATTCTCAAAGTCTATCCCGACAAGATTTGCATGACCCGTATCAAAGCAAAATCCCAAAACCTCTGCACCGTATTTTTCATTAAAGTCATCAATACGCTCTACCGCTTTTCTTACATTACAACATGGTCCTTCTACAAGATGACCGCCTATGCTGTCATATAGATTTTCGATGCATATGGTAATTCCCATTTCCTTTGCCAACGGAGCAATTGTATCAATAAATTTCGCTGTTTCCTGCCACTCTAATTCTTCCGAACCCAGAAAATGTGCCAGTTTAAAACCATGTATTACGATATATTTACAGTCCAAATAACGGCATATTGCCATGCTTTTAGGTGCCATCTGATTCCACAAATAATCATTGATTTCTTTGTCAGCATTTGGTACGTAAATTGGATACGGCATATGCATTTGATTTATTGTAATTCCTGCGGCCGCCGCGCCTTGCTTATGTGGAGCAAAGAACTGCTCTAACTCCTGAACTGACTGGTCAAAAAAGCCATTTAATTCAGACCGATAAAGCGATGTATTCAAAAGATATCCGTTTAAACTGAAATCCGCACAGGAAAAACCGGCACGCTTTAACTGTGCAAAGCCTTCCTCCGGATGCGTGTCATTGACAACGTTATTTGTCTGAACTCCGATATCAATCATCATCTTCTTCCCTCTTCAATCTGTCAAAATAAAACGATGGCATATACTCATCATTGAAATAGCCAATGTTTTTAATTCCCATTCCCCGCAATTGTTCCTCTATCTCACGATAAAAAATATTACAGATAATCACACCACTGTTTTCCGGAAGACTTCTTAATTCCTCCGGTGATTTCACTTTTAGCCCTTCAAATTCCGTATTCCACAGCTTGGAATTATTATCGCAAGTAAAAAGAGGAGGATACTTTTCTCCATAACACTTCATATAATTGCGGCACATATTCCCTGCTCCAAAAAGTGCGATATGCTCATACCTTTTTAAGTCCTTCTCAATGCTAATCTGCATTTCAAAATAATCAAGAAGCGCATTATATATCGGAAATAAATACGGCTGTAAAAGCGGCGAAAAAGATACTGTAGTATCCACTGTTTCCAAAATCAGATATCCGTCATATGACAGTTCTCTAAGTCCCCTAATCACACTAAGCCAGTCCAGAACGGATTGTCTTCCGTACGCACTCGTAAACGGAAGTAATTTAGCCATATTTCGTCCATCATTTTCCGTAAGAATGACCGCCTGGATTCTTCCGCTCAGTTCCTTAATCATCCCCTGCATATTCAGTCCGCAGAGATTGCAATTTCCAATATCAAGGCAAAATCCAAAACGCTCCATTGCAACTTCCTTGTTAAGCTCATCAATCCACTGTGCCGCTTCAAATCCTTCAGAACAAACACCGCGCACAAAATGTCCGTTATGATTCTGACACTGATTAATTAGTAATAGTCTCGTATCTTTTTTTCTACATGCTGAAGCAAGCTCCAAATAAAAATTTCGGTTTACTTTCCATTCTTTTCCTCTCTCTATACCAGCGAACAGCGGTTGAATAATTATATTTTTGCAGCCAATTTCCTCGCAAGCTACGATACAGTCCCTGTTAATACGTAATATCAGTTCATTTAAATCTGTATATTCATAACACTTATTCTTTGCACTCAACATCACATTAAGAAATGGAAGTCTCGCTATGGAAGGTAGAAATTCAAAATCAGTCAACTGCCCAATAACTTTCTCATAGTATTTCTTCGCCAATGCAGGTTTAAACTTTGGTTCTTCCCCATATCTATCGATTAGCAGTCCCTCTGCTGATACGAAAAGGCTAAAATCGAACATAATTTCTTCGATTCCTACCGTTCTTAATTGTTTAATACTCTGTCTCGGATTAGAAGGATCCATAATTGTTCCCGCTATTGCACAGACTTTTTTCATATAGTGCCTCGCTTTCTTTTTCAATCAGCACTCACCAGATAACTGTATATGGAATTTTCGCTGTATCCACTTTCTTTATAGGTTAGTTTCTGGAGATATCCACCTTCCGTATAAATACGGAAGGCTCTTTCATCAAATGCTTCATGCAGGTGTTTCTGAAGCTGTGTAGCATGCACATTGTTGATTGGAACTTTACTCAGCTTTTCCTCAATTCCTTCAAGCTCTCGACAGGAAATTGCAATAAGAAAATCAATCATATAATAATTTGATATTTCATCATAGCAACTTAAATATGAAAAAAACGCTTCCATTATAAAACGAAACATCTCTTCTCTTTTTCTGCCGCCTAAAAACCATGTTACCCACGAAACATTGGTACAGTATATTCGTTCACCTGTGCTTCGCGTCATAATTTCATACTCAAAGCATTCTTCCGGAAGTTCATCCAAAAGGTATACCGTAGAATCAAGCCATATTCCGCCATATTTATAAAGCAGACAGCATCTTGTGATATCCGCCAAATGAGCCGGTTTAATTTTTCCGCTCATCGCCTTTTCTACCAGATATTCCGGTAATTCTATATAATTCCGATAATTCTCCCATGTTATGATGACATGTTCTGTTTGCTCCGGCAAATGTTCTCTCTGACTCTCCAAACATTTTTTAACAAGCAAAGGGGCATTATCTTCCCCTTGCCACCAACAAGTCCACACATATCTTTTTTCTGTTTCAACAGGTATATTGTACTTGCTCTCTAAGTTTGGATATGTTTTCAGAAACGATTCTATGCTCTCATATACTTTCCGGTACGGCATACTATCAATTATAGTATAATCTATCTCATATACATTTTCCGTCACGCCGTAGTCCGCGAGTTTTTTCACCGCATCTTCCACAAAATTATCACTCATGGTAAGCAGAATAACATCACCTTTATGGAAAGATGCCTTTGAAACCTCTACCACTGGAATGCCGTAAGCCGTATCAGGATTGCCCTTATTTGAAGACACCAAAATACATTCCGCTAAAAACGTCATCCCTATCTCTTCTGTCATTTCCATAAAAGACATAAGTCGCAGCCCTGCCCCATAAAGCTTTATCCGTTTTGCACACCGCAATATATCCACAAGCTCGTCAAGGCTAACTATTTTGTTATTACTTTTCATCATTCACCATATCCTTCAACTGCGTAGTGCTTATTCCTTCCGTATAGGGGAAAAATACCAAATCCGCCCCATGCATTTGCAGGAAGTCCTTTTTTGCCTGCCATTTCGGGTCGTCCGCATAATCACTTCCGGAAAACTGCGCATCAAACCTATATCTGCGATAGGCTTCGTCGGTGTCCCCGTTATCGAGCGGTATTTCTACTGCCTCATCCACATAACGACAGGCGCGTACAATTGCAACACGCTCTTCATACGGAATCTTAGGATTTGATTTCTTATGCTTTATGACGCCCTCATCCGTGACAACGCCCACTATCAAATAATTACACTGTTCCTTTGCACGTCTGAGCAGATTTAGATGACCAATGTGGAACAGATCAAATACCCCTGCCACATAACCAATATTATATTTTTTTTCGTTCGCTTTATTTGCCACAGGTTCTGAATGTGAAAACCGCTGCCCCACCATATCATCGTATACTGCATTCGGATTATATACACTAAAATTAGGGATTCTTGCCTTTTTCAGTTGCTGCACAACCGGCATATAGTTTTTAATACAAATAATAACTTTATACTCTGCCGGATTCATTTCTTTTAGCGCTTCCGGCGCAAGCACCGGCAGTCCGTTAACCTGTGTTCCCCATCGCTTTTTATCATTGTCCACATATCCGCTTACAGGATATATTTGTCCATATTTTTCATAAAAATACTCCGCATATTTTCCAGAACCAAACAGATAAAGCCGCCGCCCTCTTGTCTGATGAAAAATATCCTTAAAAATCATCGGATATTCTTCTTCCGCATAATTCATTCTCTTGCGATTCTCCAAAATCGTGTCAAGTTCTCTTCTACCCTCTTTAAAGTAATCAGAAAGTCCATCATCATCCCGTAGCACTTTCAGAAAGTAACTGATAAATTTCTGGTACAAAGCCATATACTGCTTCATTCCGTATCGTTCGAAAAGCTCACCTCTTGGAATAATATTATCAAACTGATCATTAAATTTATAGATAAACTCAATCGTTCTGATCATAATCGCCTTTGCCGGTACATTTTCAAGATACAGCTCCTGATCATAAAAAACGAAAGCATCATCTATATAAAAGCAATTCAGTGTAACCAGATCAAGATATCCTCTTTTCAGTATAACCCCTAACGCTTCGCGTTCTTCTTCCGAACCAAATGCAACCTGCCGCCATTTGTCGCGATTTGGATCGTCTTTTTTACGTTTCTCCCACCCCGGCTCAAACTGTTCCCAGTTTATTAAATTAACATCCGCAGGCTCCGAAGAATGCAAAATGATCTCCCAGAAAACATCCAGTTTCTCTAAAAAAGCTTCTTTATCACGTTTTAACAGGTCGCGAAAGTATTCATTAGCAGGCATTCCGGTTATATAAGGCATTACAAAAGCCTCTCCCTTAATTTTAGCGTCTATCATAAGTACGCCATGTGCTGACAAATAAGTGTTATTGTCAGAAAGCTGCTGTAGTTTTTCTACACCTTTTTTATACAACGCACGCTTCTCTACCGTTCCGTCACTTCGTATGACAGTAGCCATCGCATGTTCCAGTCCACGTTCTCCTGAAAGCGTAACCTGATTTATCAAAGAGCATTCTCCTTGAAGTGGGCATTCTATAAAAAAACCATTTGCCATGCCATGAAGCAGCTCGTTTTCCATAAGAGACGGATAAAGCTCCTCCTCCAAAAGAAAAACTGTATTGGGATTGTTATATTCAGGAAAGACTCTGATATCCAACGCTTCATTTGGAATATAATCATCCGCAAGAAGAAGTTGCGGATTGGAAATTCTAGGAAATACCGAAAAAAAGCGGTGCTTTAAAAACCCAGCGTTTTCCAAAAAACGGCGTATCTCTGCCTTATCATAAGCTCTACCTTTCATGGACTCTCGCTCCCAATACAACAAATGCCGATAATTTTCTATACTATCATAATTTTTATATGTGAAAAAGTCCTGATCTCCGCAGAAATATCTAATGCCTAAACGGTTGTCCGCTGCTAGCAGCAATTTTCCTTCAGATATAAGCAAGCTTTTTATGTTTTTTAGCAAAATTACAGCATCAGATGCGTACTCAATGATATCAACAGCAACTATAATATCATACTTACCGCCATATAGCCGACTATTTTCCAACTCACGAAGTGCCAAGCGGCTGACATCCAACCCTTTTTCCTCCAACGCCTCAGCAATCAATTGACTGTTTCCCTCTTCAAATATGACGCAGCCAATTGTGCTTATCTTTTCTATTTCATACCACTTGATAATTGCTTTGGGAAGCTCCCTTAACCGTTGTTCTGATGTCATTTTCAACCTTCTCTCCTTCTGTTAAATCACAGTCCCCGCATAAACAGATTCGTACTGCCAAACGCATTGAGTGGCAGTCTGTATATAGATATTCGTTCCTGACCGATACCTGCCTCCTTCAGCTGCTTCTCGATTACCTCCCAATCCCCCATTTTAGCCACCAAATAGTGTGCCTCGGGATAGCGCCTAAACGCCTCTTCCGGAGACAAAACGGTATTCCCGTAATAGCTTGTGCCCCATTTTTCCGAGTTGTTATCACATAAAGCAACAATATTCTCCAAACGATTCATCCGAAAAAGACACAGGGCGAACTTCGCCACTTTTCCAGTACAGAACACTATCAACTGTTTCTTCTCAGCCATTTCCCGCACAAAATGATTGTAAACGTTAAAGTTCATTTTGGCCTTGATACCGATATAGACCTCATAGGCCTCCGGTTCTTCCAAAAATAGACACATCTCAATCCAGTGTTCCGGAAGCATTTCCTCCTGCTTTAAAAGCTCCTGCTCCCTGTCAGCAAAAATAATCTTCCGAAATTCGTTCAAATCCGCAAAAATCTCGTCAGTCGGCAAACTGTGCTCCCGGAAAGTCGTATAAGGAGCGAGCGCCATCATCACTGTCTCCCTCGCCATATAGGCACGCCTTCCCCTGTCCGTGATGCCGTCACGTGCCATTCGTTCTCGGATATAGCGGCATTCCTCTAGATTGAAACGAACAAAATGCGGATTGTAGGTTGAAGCTGCGGCATTATCCCGCCTGTAATGATAAAACAATCGGTTGATAAACATTCCTCTTCGAAGGTGCATGTCTACCAAATAGCGGAAGCCGCAGTCCTGAAAAGCAGCGCCCGGACTCTCATTCAAACGGATATCAAACTCTTGTAAAAAAGATTTCTTATATATCCCGTTCCATATATAAACATCCGGAGAAAGCTTTTTTTCAATAAAGTATTCATAAGAAAAAACCTGTTCCGTGTCGCCCAAACCATGCTCCAAAAGATATTTTTCTCCCTCATAAGGCGTAACCATAGTATAAAATCCTGCCTTCACATAATCCAAATCCTGCTCCAGAACCTTCTGATAGAGGACCTCATACATATCCGGCTCCACGGAATCGTCCGTCTCCACGATTCCTATGTATTCCCCCTGTGCCAACTCCATACCCAAATTCACCTGATAGCCATAGCTTCGCTTCTCAGAAGGAATGAAGCGCACCCGGCTGTCCTTGGCGGCATATTCCTGAATAATCTCACAGGTTCCGTCTGTGGAACCCGCATCAATGCACAAGACTTCAATGTCTGAAAGCGTCTGGTTTATCACACTCTCAATACACTCACGAATGTACGCTGCCACGTTTAAGGATGGCAGTAAAATAGATATTTTAGGCATTTTATAATATATCTCCTTTTACATATTTTCTAATCTTACTATTACAATTCTATATTTAATTAAAACGGTTTCAGTCAAACCCCGCTTCTTTGTTTGTATATCCACCTAATCGGTTATCACAAAAACATCATAACGGAATCTGAATCAACTTCCGAAACTCATCATCCGCCAGAGCAACATTTTCAATGCCCAGCTTCTGTAAATTTGCCAGCATCTCTATCTGCGCTTCTCCTTTTACCGCAACAATGACAAACAGTTTATCTTTTATGGTCTTTAGATTGTCAACTTCCATTACAGGAATACCTAACACTTCCTCGTTTTCTCCTTTATGCGATACAACAAACAAAAGTTTTGATTGAGAAATTCCCTTTTCAAGCAGTCTCTCCGCCATCCACTTTCCCCTTATACCGGCGCCGTAAATCACAGTGTAATCTGAATCTTTTACTTCCTGTAAAATCCCCTTCATAAATATCTTCTGATTCACTGTACCCGCAAGTTGAATTCGCTCATCCACATACTGCTCGTTGCGCGTTTTCTTAAAAAAAGTTCCTGGATCATTTATCATCTCCCGCAGTTCTTCCCTGTGCTTTTCACTGCGCCAGAAAATCCTCTCAAACTTTCCTTCCTTTTCGTCAGCCGCAAATTCATCCGACATCAATTTCAGAAAAGCATACTGGAATTCCGGAGCAAGACGCAGATAATTCCATCTGTAATCATAAAACTTCTTCCGCATACAGATTGGCCACAGTTTCTTCTGCTTTTCTTCCGATTGCTCTTTTATGTACGCTTCAATCACATGTATTTCATCGGACATGCAAAAGATTTTGTTCGGATTATATACTGAAGATTGCAAATTATCCGTACGGTAATAAAGCAACGCATCCTCAATCAGCTTCATCTTCCCAACAGAGGAAAGCACCTTAAAGTTAAAAGAAATATCTTGGTAGGAAGCGCCAGGCGTCTCGCTGAACCGGATATGGTTCGCGTCCAAAAAACTCTTACGATAGATTCCCGCCCAAACACTGTTGTGCGCATCATAAATCTCTGGATGGTCCAGCGGGCAGATCTCCCTTCCGAACAGTTCCTCCGGATATTCTTTGCTGTAATCTATATTTTTTCCTTCTTTTACCTTGTATTTATAGAAATTGCATTTGACCAGATCTACATCACTGCTATCTGCCGACTCATACAGCTTCTCAAACATTGTTTCCTTTACAAAATCATCGCTTTCCACAATGCCGATCCACGGAGACTCCGCCATCTGAAGCCCTCTGTTCATCGTCTTTCCGTAGCCTTCGTTCGGCTTGTCCAATACTTTGATCCTGCTGTCTCTCTTCTCATATTCACGAAGAATCTTTAGTGAACCGTCTGTAGAACCGTCATTGATACAGATAAACTCCATATTTTGATAGCTTTGGGCGGTCAGGCTGTCTAGACATTCCTTCAAATACAATTCCACATTATAAATCGGCACAATGACTGAAATATCCGTCATCTTTATCGTCACTCTCCTATATCAGAATTTTCTTTCTCTAGAAAATAATCAACTTGTCATTTAACATTATATATCGTCAGAATGCTAGGAAGCTCTTAGGCTGGCTAATCTGACAGGCATTAATGAAATGCAGAAAAAAAGCAGACATATATAATAGTTTGCGCCCTTTTACTCACATTTTTTCGTGCATAATACATTCTATCTGTTCCATATCCTCAAAAAAATGATTCTGCATATTGAGCTTCTCAAATTTCATCTCTACACCATTATCGATTTTCACTTCTGTATGACCTCCTATTATTCTATGCCATCCCAAGAAATGCTCGTGTGCTTACTGGCACCAGTTCTGCCAATTGGTCTATATTACCTTTTTCTATACATTCCCGTACCAAGGACGCACTAATTGGTTTCTCATTTACCATTTTACGAGGTATTTCAATCAAATCCATACCGTATTGCGGAAGAATTTTCTTCATTGCCATATTATACTGTTCTGTCACCTCATCCTCTGGTTCTTCACCCACAAAACGACACTGAATACCCAACTGCGGCGCTATTTTTTCTACAAAAGTCATAATGTCCTGCTCCGTGTGTTTATTCAAATCTTCACTTGTTTCCTTGATAAAATATTCCGGAAAGCTCATTTGCGACAAAATAAATGGTCCGCTTGGAACAACCATAACATTTTCCAGATCAGCAACCCCTTCCTTAATCATAGAAAATCTTTCTATATATGAAAAACATGATTTATCTTCTTCTACCACAAAGATAATCAAAAAATCTACTGACTTTAACGCCTGCTCTATCAAGTACCGATGTCCATATGTGAATGGATTACAGTTCATCACAATAGAGCCTATTCGGTGAAATTGCTGAAAGTTACATCCCGTAAAGTAACGCTGAAGGTATAACAATTTAATATAGTTTTCATCCTTTTCCACCAATTCTCCGTGCCCTTGCGTCTTCTCTGTAAGAATCGGTTCTATTTCCTCATAGATGGCATCTGCATATACCTTATTCATTTTATGATTACAATGCATAGGATGCTCCACCATCCATGCTATATTCACATCATATTTCTCTAAAATTGAACTAATTTCAAGATATTTTACTCCTTCTATTCCATAGGGCGGGCGGTCAATTACGACAATATCCCCTTTCCGTAACGGTATTGCAGCAATACAAGGCAGACAATTATAACCATAACTCATCCCCACGGCACCATAATTTACACATCTGGCTATACTTCCCTTCTCACAAAGATATTTTTGCACAATACTTGCAATCGTATTTCTATCTTCAACATAATGCCCATATATATAACATGGACCAAGAAAATAAATGCTCCTATCAAATTTATTCGGTTGATCAACTGTCATTCTCTCTCCGTTTGTAACAGTATAATATTTGCTCTGACTATCCTTCAGTCTTAATATCCCTCCATTATATTCGACCTTAAACGGCATATGCATAATTTCATCCACATATGCTTCACTATATAAATCCTCAAAAAAATCTTTATATCCGGATTTGGGCAAAATATTACTAAAATCCTCCCCCATCTTCGCAAATTTATCCTGAATTTTTTTGATCAGCTCCCTATAATAAGGAGTTGAATTATGTGTCAAAGCAACAATGTTGACACCCTTATCATAAAGCCTTTTCAAATAAACCGCGCATTGATCACTTAAATAGCTGTCTGCTGTTACACGACAGCTAAAATACGTTTTCATTTTATCTCTTCCAGCATGTTCCTCCCCTTTTAGCATCCTGAGCAATATGGCACAGGCGCGAAATTCATTCTCGTCAACAAACAAAAACATATCCACTTTATCTGCATATAAAACTATATCCAAATAATCAATGCATACTACAGATA
>JAIEDW010000257.1 GCA_029067805.1 Lachnospiraceae bacterium | reverse complement strand
GCGATTGCTGTCGGATATGGCAGACACCGCGAAAGTCTTCGCCGGTTGGATGAGATGCGGAAAAATATAACGGTAGTGTCAAACGATATGAAAACGCCCGAGTATTTATATGAACAGCAGTATCAGGAGTGTATTAGGGCGATTTCGCTGGAAAAGAATCAACTTCAAAATGAAATGCTGAATCGGCAGAAAGATTTGTCGGAGTATTATTCGATGTGGGTGCATCAGATTAAGACGCCGATTGCGGCGTTAAAGCTTTTGCTTGACGAAACAATGACTGCGTATTTTGATGCGGAGGAACGAGAAGAAAATGACATATATGTCATAAAAGAACAGCAAAAACAATATGAGCTTTTTCGTATTGAACAGTATGTGGATATGGCGCTGCAGTATACGCGTCTTGATGCGGAAACAAATGATTTTGTGTTCCAGAATGTGATGCTTGATGAGGTGATAAAGCTCTCTATTTATAAATACGCGAAATTGTTTATTCATAAAAAACTGCGTCTGATTTATGAACCACAGAATATGATGGCAGTGACGGATAAAAAGTGGCTGGGGTTTGTTATTGATCAGCTTTTATCAAATGCTGTTAAGTATACAAAACAGGGTGGTGTTACAATCCGAGTGGTTGACACCGCGCAGATGCAGTCTTGTGAGAGTGCTTCAGATCTGGAGGAAATGCAGCCTTATAGGCGTTGGTATGACAGAGATGTTGCGGAAACGGAAGAGAATGTACATATTATAATAGAAGATACCGGAATTGGGATTCGTGCAGAGGATATTCCGCGGGTTTGCGAAAAAGGTTATACCGGTTATAATGGGCACGCTGATCAGTATTCTACAGGAATAGGACTTTATTTGTGTAAGGCGATACTGGACAAGCTTGGACATCGGCTTGTCATCACATCGGAGGAAGGGAAAGGGACGCGGGCTGAGATTATGCTGTTGAGAGGTTGAAGAAAAAACCAGGCCGATGTTTGTGTATGTTACAATTTAAAGATGTGAAATATATTACAGTGGAAGATTTATAAGAGTAATCTTACAAAACTGTAAGAAATAAAGGGAAAATGTAAGCTTAAAAAATGGCAGGCATTTTCCTTTTTTGCTATACTTTCCTTACAACAGAAAAAGAAAGAAATGGAAAGGCAGGGAAAAATATGTCAATGTTAGAAGTAAAAAATGTGAGCAAAATCTATACAACCCGTTTCGGCGGCACAAAAGTACAAGCACTCTCCAACATGAATTTTTCCGTTGAAGAAGGGGAGTATGTGGCAATTATGGGAGAGTCCGGTTCCGGAAAAACGACACTGTTAAATATACTGGCATCGCTCGACAAACCTACAAACGGGGAAGTACTGCTAAATGGTAAAAATTTAACAATGATTAAGGAAAAGGAATTATCTGCGTTTCGCCGCGACAATCTAGGATTTGTATTTCAGGAATTTAATCTGCTGGATAATTTTTCATTGAAAGATAATATCCTGTTACCATTAGTATTGCAGGAAAAATCGGTTCCGCAGATGGAGCAGATGCTTTCTGTAGTCGCGAACAGGCTTGGTATTGCGGATTTGCTGGCAAAGTATCCGTATGAAGTTTCGGGCGGACAAAAGCAGAGAACGGCAGTTGCAAGGGCAATCATAACCAATCCGCAGCTGCTTCTTGCCGATGAGCCGACAGGGGCGCTTGATTCGAAAGCGACAGCAGGACTATTGAAAGTATTTCGTGAAATTAACAATGACGGACAGACAATTCTCATGGTAACGCACAGTATCCATGCGGCAAGTCATGCGAATCGCATTCTGTTCATCAAGGACGGAGAAGTGTTTCACCAATTATATCGAGGAAACCTGACAAACGAGCACCTTTATATCAAAATATCAGACACACTCACCATGCTGACGCAAAACAGCACAAATGAAAAAATCTCATAAGAAAGGCGGGGATTGCGATGAATTGTTTATATTGTAAAATGGCTGTGACAAACTTAAAAAATAACAGACAGTTTTATGTGCCGTATATTCTGACAGGAATCGTTTCCGCCGCAATGTTTTATATCATGCGTGCTATTCAGGAAAATAAAGGCATTGACACAATGCGCGGTTCCACGACACTTCAGATCGTGCTCACTTTAGGTGTTGTGATTGTCGGCATTTGTGCTTGTATTTTCCTGTTTTACTCAAACAGCTTTGTGATGAAACGGCGCAAAAAGGAGCTTGGCGTTTATAATATTCTTGGCATGGAGAAAAAGCATATTGCGAAAGTGATGGCGTGGGAGGCAGTGATTTTATATGGGATTTGCGTATGCGGCGGTCTTGTATTTGGCATTGTATTTCATAAACTGGTTGCAATGTCCCTCTATAAACTGACAGGACTGTCAGAAAAAATCCCATTTTCTATTTCCGGCTGGGGATGTTTACAGACGGCAGAGCTTTTTGGTATTGTGTATGTTTTGATGCTTTTCTACAATTTTCTTCAAGTAAAGCTTACAAATCCAATCACGCTTTTACACGGGAGCAATGTAGGGGAGCGCGAGCCGAAGGCAAATTGGGTCGCGGCGGTCTTGGGCTTGGTATGTATTTTGACGGCATATTATCTTGCAATTACGGTCTATGGCATTTTAGAGGCGGTCAATATGTTTTTTGTGGCAGTCATTCTTGTGATTATCGGAACGTATGCGCTTTTCCTATCGGTGAGTATTGCTGTTTTAAAGCTGTTCAAGAAGAATAAAAAGTATTACTATCAGACAACACACTTTATAACGGTTTCAGGTATGCTTTACCGTATGAAACGCAATGCAGTCGGACTTGCCAGCATTTGTGTGCTTTCGACAATGGTTCTGGTGATGGTATCGACAACAATCTGTTTGTATGCAGGTATGGAAGATTCTTTGCAGAACGAGTTTGAAACCGAGGTTAGCGCATCGCTTTATTTTGAAAAGGTGCCCGATGATGCAGCGCGGGGATATTTGATGGACCAGGTAGAAGATGTGGCAAAACAGCAGGACAGAAAAGTGACACAACTGTCAGAATATGTGGAAGCGCCGTTTGTTACACACAATGAGGGAAACAGAGTAGAGCGCCTTGACAACAGTGTGGGATCGTCCGATTCAGATATAAGCTTCCTTTATGTGATGACGAAAAAAGACTATGAGTCGTATACGGGAGAAACGCTTGGTGAGATTGCAGAGGGAAATGTAATCCTTGCATCACTGACGGAATTTGAATGGGATACGATAAATGTATTCGGAAAAGAATATTCCGTTTCGGAGAAAGCGGCATTTCCCGGCAGCTCTCCGGATAAGGAGATAACAGAGTTTTTGGGTAACAGGCATGTGCTTTATGTGATTGTAGCAGACGACGATCAGTTGGATCAAATCCGAACAGGAACCGCAGTTCAGTATCATATCGGAATAGAAATCGACGGAACACAGGAGGAGCGAAAGGCATTTGTATCTGTGCTAAGAGAGGCGTTGAGTTCCTGCGAGGAGCAACTGGGATTTGTCACGATTATAAGTCCTTCAAGGGCAGAACAAAAAGATATCTATATGGAAACGAACGGCGGATTTTTATTCCTCGGACTCTTTCTTGGCAGTATGTTTTTGATGATAACCGTTTTGATTATTTATTATAAGCAGATATCGGAAGGCTTTGAGGACAGAGAACGTTTTGCAATCATGACAAAGGTAGGCATGAGCCGTGATGTGGTAAAAGCAGCAATTCTTACACAGATGCGCACCGTGTTTTTTATGCCGATTATGGTCGCGGTAATTCACCTTGCGATGGCGTTTCCGATGCTGAAGCTTATCATGCAAATATTCGGGTTGACAAATACATCCCTGTTTGTCGGATGCCTTGCGGGAACAATAGCAGTGTTTGCGTTGATTTATTTTCTGGTATTCCGGATTACGTCGGGGAGTTATTATCGGGTTGTGTATCGGTGAGGAAACGACGAAACAGTTATACTTGATGAAATTGGCGAAATGTGGTAACGTAAGAAGAAACAGTTCATGTAGGAGGATCATCGTTATGGTTTCGCAGAAATATAAGGACATGCTTGGAGCAAAGTCGGTCATTAGGGAATTGTCGGAGTGGGCAGGAAGACGTGCGAAAGAAATTGGCACGGAGAATGTGTTTGATTTCAGTCTTGGTAACCCTTCCGTTCCGGTGCCGCAGGAATTTACGGATAAAATGATAGAACTTTTGCAGACGAGAGATACAATGGAGCTGCACGGCTACAGCCAGTCGCAGGGTATTCCGTCGGTGCGGGCGAAATTTGCTGAATTCCTAAATAAAACATATGATATGAATTACACGGCAGAGCATCTGTTCATGACAACCGGTGCGGCAGGCGCGGTTGCGCACGCGGCAAGAGCTGTGACACAGCCGGGCGATGAGGTCATTACATTTGCGCCGTATTTTCCCGAGTACAATCACTATATCAATCAGACAGGTGCCGTATTAAAGGTAGTGCCTGCCGATACGAAGCAGTTTCAGATTAATTTTGATGCGTTTGAAAAGGTCTTAAATCCAAAAACAATGGCAGTGCTCATCAATACACCCAACAATCCGTCGGGCACGGTTTACTCTACCGAAACACTCAAGAAGCTTGCCGCAATTTTGGAGGAAAAACAGAAAGAATACGGACATGATATCTTTATCATATCGGACGAGCCTTACAGAGA
>JAIEDW010000256.1 GCA_029067805.1 Lachnospiraceae bacterium | reverse complement strand
GTCTTTACTTGTCAGTACCCCTGCCGTAATGGCATTATCTATAAGGTTCATCTTATCAATCAGATAAATCTGCTGGAATACGAAGCCACACTGTCTTCGCCGAAATACAGCTAACTTGTCATTGTTTAGCTTCGTGATGTCCGTTCCGTCAAAGTTAATCTCCCCACCGTCCGGCTTATCCATCCCTGAAAGGGAATACATCAGGGTAGACTTACCTGCTCCCGATGAACCCATGATCACGGTAAAATCTCCCTTGTAAATATCAATATCTAGGTCTGAATAAATAACCTGAATACTTTCGCCTTTGCCAAAAGCTTTTTTCAGATGCTTTGCCGATATGACTATTTGCTTGTCCATAATGCAACCGCCTTTCTTTTTCTTATGTGACAACCATAATAAAAAAGACTAAGTTGCGCCACCAACAATTATGTACATTTGATTTTTTTCATGCTACTTTCCGTTGCATAACAAAGAAATTCTTGAAAAAAACTTTTCTAACAGGGGAATGCAAAAAAAGAAAGACTTTTCGTGCCCAAAATTACGCACCAAAAGCCTTTCTTCATAAATCACCTTTTCTTCAACATACTACGCCACAACATACTTTTCAAGTTTTGTCACCAGCTCACTCCGCTCTTTCTTCCCTGCATGAATATCGAGAACCAGCGGCTTTTTGCAGTCGCAGCTCAAAACGCCCAAAAGCGACTTCGCATCAAGATATGTATGTTTCCCGCTGATGACATCAATGTCATATGGCGTATTATTTGTAATATCTACGAAATCCCTGACCTTTTCCACAGAATCAAGCAATACCTTTACACCCATAACCAATCTCCTTCATTCAAATAATTCCTTTTCATAACCTTACTTCTCACACTGTCTGCTCGTATCTTATCCTTTCGGACCTTTTGTAGTATGTTCAAGTTATGTAAACTTGTCAATTAGCTATGCGTAAATATCGTAAATTACTATAAACATTTTTTCAATTCTGCAATAATCGCATCGTACTCTGCATCGGAAAGTGTCTTTCTCTTCGGATCCATCGCAAACGTTCCGCCCCACTCAAACTCGTCGTCCTTGTATTTCGGTACCAAATGGAAATGCAAATGATGACCTGTATCGCCATAAGCGCCATAGTTTACTTTGTCGGGTGAAAATGCCTTATGGATCGCATTTGCCACATGGTTTACATCTGCAAAGAACGCATTGCGCTCCTCATCGGAAAGCTCTATCATTTCACTCACATGAAATTTACTTGCCACAATCACTCTTCCCTTATGGCTCTGCTCCTTAAATAAATATACTTTCGATGCCTCCAGCTCGCAGATTTTAATACCGAATTTTGCAACCAGCTCGCCCTCGACACAATAAGAACAATTATTGTCTATCATCGTAAAATACCTCCTATGTTAATCATTATATTCTCTTATTGTAACAGTTCATTACCGATACTGTTATCTTTTATCCTTCAGTTTCTCAAAATGTCGCTCCAAAAGTTCTATCACAGCGTCTTTATCCTCCATCTTGTCAAGGATTACCACTGTTCCAAACATGTAGTCATACTGAAAAATCAGCTTATAAGGATCGCCCTTAATCATGAACTGGGCATCTCCCTCATACGGCTGAAACATTTCTTTTCCAAGTTCCGCGGCAACACTTTCACAAAGTATTTTTACAGGCTCGGAATCACGGTCGTCCGTGTCTATCACAATCCAACCGTCCTCCTCCGTCACCATATTAATTTTGTAATACATAAACGATTAGACCTCCTATCCGTGGCACTGTCTTACCAAAAAGGCATCACCCAAATAAAGTGATGCCTCATTTGTATGCTGTATTAAGCTCTTTTCACGTTTATTTCTGCACAAGATGAACAGCGAATCCGCCAATCTCCTCGTCAAGATAAATAGCCGTAAGCTTGCCGTTCTTAACAACAGCTGTATCCTCGATGAACTTCACGCCCTTAACAGACTCTAAGTAGTTCTTTGCGCGCGCTACGCTGTTTGTACCGATTGCGATATGTCCGTTTTTGCCGCGGCCAATCTTCTTCATTGCTTCTACTTCAATGCCTGCAAAGATAGAGCTGTTTCCAACCTTCTTTGTAAAGCCGAACAATTCATCATATCTTGATGCAACGGAATCTGCTGCTGCCTCATCCTCGCAGTTTACGCCGATATGTCTTAACTCAAAACCAAGCATTGTTCTTACAGCTTCCTCTGTAAGCGCCTGAATCTCATCATACTTTCCTGCAACTACGAGATCTTTCTTAACCATCCAAGAACCGCCGCATGCGATGATCTTGTCAAATGCAAGATACTCACAGATATTCTTTGCTGAAATTCCGCCAGTCGGCATAAACTTCATCTGTGTATAAGGAGCTGCCATCGACTTAATCATATTCAAGCCGCCCGCTGCCTCAGCAGGGAAAAACTTCACAACATCAAGGCCAAGCTCAATTGCCTGCTCAACATCAGAAGGATTTGCCGTACCCGGAGTTACAGGGATACCCTTATCTACACAATATTTTACAATCTTCGGATTCAGACCGGGGCTTACGATAAACTTCGCACCCGCATTCACTGCACGGTCAACCTGCTCTGTTGTGAGCACTGTGCCTGCACCTACAAGCATATCGGGGAACTCGCTTGCCATAATTCTGATTGACTCCTCTGCCGCAGCAGTTCTGAATGTAACCTCTGCACAGGGAAGACCACCCTTAACCAAAGCCTCTGCAAGGGGCTTAGCGTCCTTTGCATCGTCCAATACAACAACCGGAACAATACCGATTTTACTGATTTTCTCTAATACTTCGTTCATAATTAACCTCGTTTCTATAATTTATTGTGGCTGCTTTCCAATGTATGCCAAGATACCGCCGTCAACATAAAGAATATGACCATTTACGCCATTTGAAGCCTCTGATGCAAGGAACACTGCAGGTCCGCCAAGCTCATCCGGCTGTAACCATCTGTTGGCAGGTGTCTTTGCGCAGATAAACGTATCAAACGGATGTCTGCTTCCGTCCGGCTGTCTCTCACGAAGAGGAGCCGTCTGAGGTGTCTCAATATAACCCGGTCCAATACCGTTACACTGAATGTTGAATCCACCGTACTCAGAACAGATATTTCTTGTGAGCATCTTCAGTCCGCCCTTTGCAGCAGCATAAGCTGATACTGTTTCACGACCAAGCTCTGACATCATAGAACAGATGTTTATAATCTTTCCGTGTCCCTTCTTGATCATAGAAGGAATTACTGCCTTTGACACGATAAACGGAGCGTTCAAGTCAACATCGATAACCTGTCTGAACTCTGCTGCAGTCATCTCGCACATCGGAATTCTCTTGATGATACCTGCGTTATTTACAAGGATATCAATTACGCCAACTTCTTTCTCGATTGTGGCTACTAACTGATTTACTGCGTCCTCATTTGTAACGTCACATACATATCCGTGCGCATCAATGCCCTCTTCCTTGTATGCTGCAATTCCCTTGTCAACAAGCTCCTGCTTAATGTCGTTAAATACGATCGTAGCTCCTGCGCCTGCCATAGCCTTCGCAATCGCAAAACCGATACCATAAGACGCACCTGTTACAAGTGCAATCTTACCTTCCAATGAAAATGGATTTGAGTTTGCCATTTTTAATTCCTCCTAAATATTCTTAGATTTTATTTATTTCTTTTTTATCTCTGAACTCGTCCTGACGCATCTCCGCCTGCAAGTGTTTCAACTTCTTTTCTTGACACCAAGTTGAAATCGCCGGGGATTGTATGCTTCAATGCAGATGCAGCTACACCATACTCAAGAGCAGCCTTGAAATCCTTCTCGTCCAATAATCCGCAAATAACGCCACCTGCAAATGAGTCGCCACCGCCAACACGGTCAACGATCGGATGAATGCTGTACTCTTTTGAGTGATAGAATTCCTTTGTATCTCTTGAATAAATACATGCTGACCAGCCGTTATCTGATGCGGAATGACTTACTCTCAGAGAAGAAATGCAGTACTGGAAGTTGTAGTCTGCAACCATCTGCTCAAAGATTGACTTGTAGCCTGCAAGCTCAAGGTCACCGCTTGTAACGTCTGTGTTGCCCGGCTTATAGCCCAATACCAGCTCAGCGTCCTCTTCGTTTCCGATACAAACGTCAACGTACTGCATGAGGTTCTTCATAACCTTCTGAGCCTTCTCAGACGACCATAATTTCTTTCTGAAGTTTAAGTCTACGGAAACCGTAACGCCATGCTTCTTAGCTGCCTTCAACGCTTCCTCTGTAAGAACTGCTGCCGAGTCCGATACTGCCGGTGTGATACCTGTGAAATGGAACCAGTCAACACCCTCAAAAATCTTATCAAAATCAAAATCTGCTGCCGTAGCTGTTGAGATCGAAGAATGCGCTCTGTCATATACAACCTTGGAAGGACGCATAGAAGAGCCTGATTCTAAGTAGTAAATGCCAAGTCTTTCGCCGCACTTTGCAATGTTCTTTGTGTCAACGCCGTATTTTCTCAAAGACGCGATTGCGCACTCGCCCAACTCATTATCGGGTACAGCTGTAACAAAGCTTGCTTCATGTCCGTAGTTTGCAAGTGATACGGCAACATTTGCCTCACCGCCGCCATAGTTGATGTCAAACTCGTCTGCCTGAATAAACTTCTCGTTGTTGGGTGTCGAAAGTCTTAACAT
>JAIEDW010000255.1 GCA_029067805.1 Lachnospiraceae bacterium | reverse complement strand
GGAAAACCGATTCGCGGACATGTTGCCTTTTTGGGAGGACCGCTTCACTTCCTCTCGGAATTAAAGACAGCGTTTATCCGCACACTGAAATTAGACGAGGAACATGTAATTGACACAGCAAACTCCCATCTTTTTGCGGCCATCGGCTCTGCGCTGAACGCAAAGGAGGATGTTTCGTTCTCAATGTCGGAAATGGTGGATAAGCTCTCCTCCGACATCAAAATGGAGTTTGAGGTCGCGCGTATGGAGCCTTTGTTTGCAAGCGAAAACGATTATGACAGCTTTTGCAAAAGACACGGTTCCAACCATGTCAAAAATGCGCGTCTTGAAGATTATCACGGCAAATGCTTTTTAGGTATTGATGCGGGAAGCACAACGACAAAAATTGCAGTTGTCGCAGAGGACGGTACGCTTTTGTACTCTTTCTACAGCAGCAACAATGCAAGTCCGCTGAATACAGCGATTGCGTCCATTCAGGAAATATACAGACTTCTTCCCGATGATGCGCAGATTGTCCGCTCATGCTCCACAGGCTACGGTGAAGCTTTATTTAAAGCGGCATTTATGCTCGACGAAGGTGAAGTAGAAACGGTCGCGCACTACTATGCCGCTGCGTTCTTTAATCCCGATGTAGACTGTATCATCGACATCGGCGGTCAGGACATGAAGTGCATCAAGATCAAGAACCAGACCGTAGACTCCGTACAGCTCAACGAGGCATGTTCCTCCGGATGCGGTTCCTTTATCGAAACCTTTGCGAAATCGCTTAATTACAGCGTACAGGACTTTGCAAAAGCCGCGCTTTTTGCAAAGCATCCAATCGACTTGGGAACACGCTGTACCGTGTTTATGAATTCCAAAGTTAAACAGGCGCAGAAAGAGGGTGCAGAGGTTTCGGACATCTCTGCGGGACTTGCCTATTCCGTTATCAAAAATGCTTTATTTAAGGTAATCAAGGTATCGGACGCAAGTGAGCTTGGAAAAAATATCGTCGTTCAAGGCGGTACATTCTACAATGACGCCGTCCTTCGAAGCTTTGAAAAAATCGCAGAATGCGAAGTGATAAGACCTGATATTGCCGGCATCATGGGCGCATTCGGCGCCGCTTTGATTGCAAGAGAGCGTTATCAGGCAGCTCCGGATGTGGACTCGACAATGCTTTCCATTGAACAAATCAACGAACTGCAATTTACGACCTCGCTCGTAAAATGCGGCGGCTGTACCAACTCCTGCCGACTTACCGTAAACAAGTTTTCCGACGGCAGAAGCTACATATCCGGAAACCGCTGCGAACGCGGTCTCGGAAAGGCAAAGACAGAAAACAATGTACCAAATTTATTTGAATATAAACTAAAACGGCTTTTCTCATACGAACCGCTTTCCGAGACAGAAGCCATTCGCGGCGCCGTAGGAATACCACGCGTATTAAATATGTACGAAAACTATCCGTTTTGGTTTACTTTCTTCACAAAGCTGAAATACAAAGTAGTACTCTCACCCGTTTCCAACAGAAAGATTTATGAAATGGGCATCGAATCCATTCCGAGCGAATCGGAATGCTATCCCGCAAAGCTCGCGCACGGTCACATTGAGTGGCTGATCAAGCAGAATGTTGACTTTATCTTCTACCCTGCACTGTTTTACGAGCGAAACGAGTTTGACGAGGCGAACAACCACTACAACTGCCCTATCGTAACATCCTACTCCGAAAATATTAAAAATAATGTGGAGGCAATCGGACGCGGTGAAGTCGTATTCAAAAATCCGTTTATGTCGTTCCGTGAACCCGAGCTTATCCTGCAGTCACTGATTCCGGAATTCCCGGAAATTTCACAGGATGAGTTGAAAACGGCTGTATACGAAGCATGGAAAGAACTTGACAATGTGAGACAGGACATGTTCCAAAAAGGCGAAGAGGTAATCGCCTACCTTGAGAAAAATAATGCACGCGGCATTGTGCTTGCGGGAAGACCATACCATATTGATCCTGAGATCAACCACGGCATTCCCGAACTGATCAATTCCTACGGTATTGCCGTGCTTACTGAAGATTCGGTATCGCACCTTGCCAAACCCGAGCGTCCGCTTATCGTTTCCGACCAGTGGATGTACCACTCAAGGCTTTATGCCGCGGCAAGCTATGTAAAAACGAGAGAAGACCTTGACTTGATACAGCTTAATTCCTTCGGATGCGGCCTTGACGCCGTTACCACAGACCAGGTAAACGATATCCTCACGGATTCAGGAAAAATATATACCTGCTTAAAGATTGACGAGGTGAACAATCTCGGCGCCGCCAGAATTCGTATTCGCTCTCTGCTTTCTGCAATCCGTGTGCGCGAACAAAGAAAACAAAAGCGCACAATCCAATCAAGCAGACTGAACAGGGTAATCTTCACAAAGGAGATGAGAAAGAATTATACCATTCTCTGTCCTCAGATGTCACCGATACACTTCGATTTGCTCGAACCTACGTTCCGCATGTGCGGTTACAATCTCGTTGTATTGAACAACGACAACAAGGGCAGCGTCGATATGGGCTTAAAGTATGTAAACAACGACGCATGTTACCCTTCGCTTTTGGTGGTCGGTCAGATTATGGAAGCAGTCCTCTCGGGACAATACGACACAGATAACCTTGCTGTAGTCATGTCACAGACAGGCGGCGGCTGTCGTGCCACAAACTATATCGGATTTATCCGGCGTGCGCTTGCAAAGGCGGGTTATGAGCATATTCCGGTTATCTCAATCAATCTTTCAAAGTTGGAGAGCAATCCGGGCTTTAAGCTTACACCGATGCTTTTGTTGCGTGCCGTATACGCTGTAAACTTCGGGGACATCTTTATGCGCTGTGTATACAGAATGCGCCCTTATGAAGCCGTCCCCGGCTCCGTAAACGAAGTGCATCAGAAATGGATCAAGAAATGTAACGAATTTCTCGGACATAAGTATCTCTCATACAATGTATACAAAAAGATGTGTCGTGAAATGATTGCCGAATTTGACGCAATCCCTGTGCTTGATATCAAAAAGCCGCGTGTCGGCGTGGTTGGAGAAATCCTTGTGAAGTTCTCTCCCGCCGCAAACAACAATCTTGTGGAACTGTTGGAGCACGAAGGCGCGGAGGCTGTTGTTCCCGACCTTATGGACTTCATGTACTACTGCTTTTACAATCAGCTCTACAAAGCGGAGCATCTCGGTACAAGCAAAAAAGGTGCGGCTATAAGCCGACTTGGAATAACGGCAATTCAAAAATTGAGAAAACCCATGAGCGATGCTTTTGCGGCAAGCACACACTTTATCCCGCCTGCCGATATCTACGAAACGGCAAAACACGCCGAAGAAATTGTATCGATTGGAAATCAGACAGGAGAAGGCTGGTTCCTCACAGGTGAAATGCTTGAGCTCATTAACACCGACACACCAAACATCGTATGCGCACAGCCTTTTGGCTGTCTGCCAAACCATGTTGTCGGCAAAGGCGTTATCAAGGAGCTCAGACACCGTCATCCCGAGGCAAATATTGTAGCCATAGACTACGATCCCGGTGCATCGGAAGTAAACCAGCTCAACCGTATCAAGCTGATGCTCTCAACGGCTCAAAAAAATCTGAAAAAAGCAGAAGAGCAAGCAGCTCAGCTCAGTAAAAAAGCAGAAAAAAATAAATCCAACAGACAGATAGGAACTGCATCTACATCTGCTTCAAACACAAAGAAAAAAGATACCGACAGCAAAACAGCTTAATCTTGAACTAGAATCAAAATGGGGGTCGCCAACAGACGAACCCCATTTTTTATGTTATTATATTATACCATTATTTAATTGTAATATTTCCTTTTGCGTTCGCGTACTCATCTCCAATAATTCCGTTTAATGAGTTCACATAGGAAATCAATCCCTCTGCATCTACAACGCCTGTGTCAATTATCTGTGATGCCTTCGTAAATACATAGTATGTATCACCGCCGTCTGCCATAAAGTTATTGACTGCGATATTGTATGTTGCATTCGGGTCAAATGCCTTTCCGCCTACCGTTTCGATTGTTACACGGCTTCCAGGTGCAGCAGGTGCATAGTATGTTGATTCGGGATAGAGATCTCCCTGTGCATAAGGCACTGATGTATCAATCGTAAACTGAATTCCTGATACCTGCGGGAAACCGCCAAGTGCGCCCGGACATGCAGAACATGATGCCTCCAATGCCTCAAGCAGTTCAGAACCCTTTAATGTAACGATAGAGATTGTGTTTCCAAACGGGAATACTTTATAAAGTGTATCCATAGAAATCTCACCCGGAAGAATGCTTTCTCTGATACCGCCGCCGTTCTGGATTGCACCGTCGATTACCATATTAAGCTCATTTTCCGCCACATAAGTTTCTGCTGTATATTTGTAAGCGTCTGTTGAGAAATTACCAAGGTTTGTTTCCATAGTACGCACACCCGGCTCTCTCTCTCCATTTAAAAGATTTGTAGTTGTTGCAAATGTTCCCGCATATGCTGCATCTACAATGTCCTTAAAGCTCTTTACAAAAAGATCCATCTCCGGACATCCGCCGATTGCATACAAATCGTCAACAAGTTTCGCATTTGTTGTCTTTCCGTCATATACCACTACACCGATTTTCTCTAAGTAGCTGCCTGTACTTACAATCTTTGTGCCATTCACATCAACTCCACCGTCAATGCGCGTATGACTGTGACCGTCAACAAAAAGGTCGATACCGTTTACATTTGCAGCCACATCTACAGAACGTCTGCCTTCACTCTCTTCATCTACGCCGAGATGTCCGACACAGATAATGTAGTCGCAGTTCTTCGCTGTCAATTCATCGACCTGCGCCTGTGCACATGCATAAAGTGCCTCGTCGTCAAGGATATTGACATCTTTCACATTCTTCGGGCTTGCCTTTGTCTTTGCCTCGGGCGTGTCAAGTCCAAATACGCCAACAGTCATATTTCCAAATGTGAAAACTGTGTTATCGCCAAAATAAGGCTCGTTTGTTTCCTTACTAAGGATATTCGCATCAAGAATTGGGAATTGTGCCGCATCTGCCATCGCTTTCAGTTCGTCAAATCCGAAATCAAACTCATGATTTCCGAGAGAAACTGCATCGTATCCTGCCGCATTTAAAAAGTATACCGAGTCAAGACCATCATAATAATTTACAAGGTTTGTTCCCTGACTGAAATCACCTGCATCAAGCAGTAATACATTTGCGCCCTGCTTCTTGTAATAGTTCTTCAGGGCTGTTACGGATGAAATGCCAAGACTCTCCTCTGTCTTCTCATAACGTCCATGCATGTCGTTCGTATGGATTACGACAAGCTTTCCGGCAAGATCTTCCTTTGCCTCTGTCGTGCTCGCGGGTGCTAACACAAGCCCTGCCGTCATCGCAAGGGACAGCGCGCCTGCAAGAACACGTTTCAAAAATTTGTTCATACAATGAAACCTCCTTTGTATTTTGAATATATGCTACAAAAAATTATAGCTCACAGTTATTGACGGTTCTCGGGAACGGAATGACATCCCTGATATTCCCCATACCCGTAAGATACATTACACAGCGCTCAAAGCCAAGTCCGAAACCGGCATGTCTCGTGCTTCCGTAACGCCTCAAGTCAAGATAGAAAGCATAATCCTCGGGCTTTAAACCGCACTCCGCCATTCTTCGCTCAAGTACATCAAACTTGTCCTCTCTCTGACTGCCACCGATAATCTCACCGATACCCGGCACCAGACAATCCATCGCCGCA
>JAIEDW010000254.1 GCA_029067805.1 Lachnospiraceae bacterium | reverse complement strand
ATTATCGTCGGAATGGTGGCAGGCTTTATTCCGTCGCTTCGGGCGATGCGGCTCAGTCCGCTTGCCGCAATCAGAAACGAATAGCAGAATCGAGGTTATCCGAACCTTTCCGTCAAATTCCGCATACATTAATACATCTATCGGAGATGTAGAAATGTGGGGAATAGAACAATGGACAGAATACGGAAAATGCTCGGCTGTGATTTATATGATGCTTCAAAATATACAGGCAGGGGGGTGTATGTAGCTGTGCTTGACAGCGGCATAGCCCCCCATCCTGACCTTAGAGGACGGATTGTGGAGTTTCGCGATTTCACGGGGGAACGGCGCATTAGAATGCAGCAGCGGGTGTATGACGATAACGGACACGGAACACATGTTTGCGGAATTCTTGCGGGAAACGGGGCTGCCTCAAGGGGAAAGTACAGAGGCATTGCGCCGGAATGTTTGCTGTTATGCGGAAAGGTGCTTGATAGAAAGGGCGGCGGCAATCTCATCAGCCTTATTCGCGGCTTAGAGTGGGTGATTGAAGAGAAAAAGAAATATCCGATCAAGGTGCTGAACATTTCGATTGAGATGGAGTCTGACGACAGTGTGGACGAGGAGGAGTGGAAAACCTTTCGCAAGTACATGAATTTCATCTGGGAAACAGGCATTACAATCGTGGCGGCAGCGGGGAACAAGGGACCGAATCTGATGACGCTCTCGCCGATTGGTGAGTGTGCAAGCTGCATCTGCGTAGGTTGTCATGACGGTGATTATAAGGGGCGAAAGGGCGGCAGAATCTGCGATGAATATTCCAGCCGCGGTCCGGGGAGAGATTTGGATGATAGCATCTCCAATCCGTTAAAAAAGCCGGATATCGTAGCGCCGGGGACGGATATTGTTTCCTGTCACTACAAGTATAACGTTTCTCCTTACATAGCCAAAAGCGGCACATCCATGTCCGCGCCGATCGTGAGTGGCGCATGTGCTTTATGTTTGCAGAAATACCCAAATCTCAACAGCTCAGATCTGCGGAGAATGCTTTTTCATTCTGCTAAGGATCTAGGCGAGAGCTGGAGTAAACAGGGGGCGGGAATGCTGCAGATTGGGCAGTTGTTGGCGCGGAAGGTAGTGTGAATAATGGAAAAAGTGAGTTACTGGAACAGAGCGAACAGTAATAAAAGCGATGCGATTAAAAAGGGCATCGCTTTTTTACTTAAAATAATAAGATTATAAAGATGATTACATGAAAATAGAGAAAACAATATTGGAAAGAAGACAATTGTAATAAATTCTTATCAAAAAATGTGCACGTACACGAAATGACAAAATGAACAAAAAGAAGATGAGAAATTTGTATAATAAGCAACTTGGAAATGCATTGTAAATACTAAAAAGATTTGATATGATACACATACGATGGTCGTATAGACTTTATAAGGCCTTGGTTTGCCCGAGCACGGAATGACGGGTGTATATTAATTAGGAATAGGAGGACAACTTATGAGCAGATTTAGAAACAAGTTTGTGAAACGCGCAATGGCTGTGATTTTATCGGGCGCTATGGTACTATCATGTATGCCATCGTCAAACATGACAGTGTTTGCAAGCGAAACCTCTGTTTATACCGGAGGGGGTGGCATTGAGGAGCCAGAGAGCGTCGACGAGAATGCGACAGAGTTTACAGGGGAAGAAACCGGCACGGAATCCGATGAGGAGGAAATCAAAACGGAGCCTGTGATGGAGGAAATCGTGGCGGAAGATGAGAAGGAAACTGCGACGGAAGACACGAAGGAAACCGTGGTGAAGGAACAGGATGATGAAACGGAGCAGAATCAGGCAGAACTTGCAGTACAGGCAGACGAGCCTGCTTCTGGCACAGACTGGACACTTGACACTGATGGCAAGCTGACAATTACCTCGGATGACGGTATGACAGATTGGATTGAGAAGTCCGTAGATAATAAAGCGCAGGTAATAACTGTAGAGATACAAGATGGCGTGACAAGTATAGAAGAGAATGCGTTTAGTGGCTGTAGCAGTCTGACGGGCATAGAGATACCGAACAGCGTGACAAAGATAAAAAAGAATGCGTTTAAAGGCTGCAGTGGTCTGACGAGTATAGAGATACCGAACAGCGTGACAAGTATAGGATGGAGTGCGTTTGAAGGTTGTATCGGTCTGACGGATGTAGAGATACCAGACAGCGTTACAGAGATAGACATAAGTGCGTTTAAGGACTGTGTCGGTCTGACGAGTGTAAAAATATCGAATAATGTGAAAAGAATGGGCAGTGTGTTTCAGGGTTGCAGCAGTCTGACAAGTATAACAATACCGGAGGGTGTGACAAGTATAGGAGGTGGAACGTTTAATGGCTGTAGCAGTCTGACGGACGTAACTTTGCCGGAAAGTCTGGAAACTATACAAGGTAGCGTGTTTAAGGGCTGCAGCAGTTTGACGAGTATAGAGATACCGGAGAATGTGGGAGAGATATGGAGTAATGTGTTTCAGGACTGTATCGGTTTGACGAGTATAGAGATACCGGACAAAGTGAATCAGATATACCCTTCTACGTTTGAGGGCTGCAGCAATCTGAAAAGCATAAAGATGCCGGACAGTGCGAGAGGTATAGGAACTTATGCGTTTAAGAATTGTACAAGTTTGATGAGCATAACGATACCGAGCAATGTGACAGGCATAGGAGCTAATGCGTTTGAGAACTGTACAAGTCTGACGAGCGTGACAGTGTTGCCGATCACACCGCCGTCGCTTGACAGGCATTGGGCAGAAGAGGCTGCCCCTGATTACCCTGAAGAGGTTTTTAAGGGGTGTAAATTTGTTACAGATCATGTGGAAGGAATAGGAATTTATGTTCCTTTGGGTACGGAAAAAGCGTATCAAAAAGCATGGACAAATTGGGCGTATTATATTGAGCCTAAGTTGAATATTACTACCCAGCCAACGGCTCCCAAAGATGTGCAGAACGGCCAAGAGGTAACATTTTTTGTTGCGGCAGAAGGAAAAGGAACGATAACTTACCAATGGCAGGTTCGCAAAAAGGATGATCAAAATTTTGTTGATATTGAAGGCGAGACTTCTACCACTTATACTATTTCTGCAGTGGATATGCAGACCCATAACGAAAATACATATCGGTGTAAAGTGACGAGTGATGAAGTGGGAAGCATAACAAGTAATGAAGTATTGCTTACCGTGAGGAAGAGTGATGCTGAAAAAATAGCAGAAGCTGTGCCATTCGCGCAGACAGCGCTTGATAACTATACAGCATACAATAGCACGGCAGCAAGCAGCATCCAATTTATAGTTAGGAATGCATTAAGCAACGCAGGAATCAAAGATGTAGGCAATCAAGTAACAATAACAGAAAAACAGGAAGCAACCTATGCCGCAGCAGGATATATCAAAGGAACACTTACGCTTACATGCGGAAACGAAAAAAGCGAACCACTAGTGATTGACAAGACGATAGCACAACTGGTGAAAAAAGTAGATGCGGCTGAGAAAATTGTGAATGATACGATTGCCGGGCTTACAGTGACGAATGACACGACCCACGATTCTATTCAGGCAGAAATAAACGCGGCATTAATAAACGCGGGAACAGCTGTAACTGGTGTAACTGCAACCGTGAAGGGCATAGCGAAGGAACCGGCAACCGTAAAAGATAAAGGATTTATCAGTTTCAATGTTGAGATTGAATGCACAGCTGAAAATGATAAGAAGACCATAGGACCGAAAATTCTGTGGATAGAAGTACCGGACACTGATAAAGTAGAAGCAGCTAAGAAAGTCGTGGAGGAAACAATTGAGGGGCTTACGGTGACGAATCACACGACCGGAGAGGATATTCAGGCTGCCATAGACAAGGCATTAAAGTCATATGGAACACTGGGTATAGCTGTGACTGTGACCGTGGGAGAGATAACGAAAACGGAAGCAACTACAGCCGCGACAGGAAGCATCAGCGGAACAGTCACGATTGCATGTGGAAGTGCAACGGATACAGTAGATTTTGATAAGACAATAGCAAAATTGACACAGCTGGAGGCAGCAAAGCAAGTCGTAGAGAAAACAATTGAAGGGCTTACAGTGACGAATGACACGACGAAAGAAGATATTCAGAATGCAATAGATACAGCGTTAAGCGAAGCAGAAATATCCGATGTAACCGTAACGGTGGGAAATATAACCAAGACGGAAGCAACCACAGACAAAGCAGGAAGTATCCGCGGAAAAGTTACGGTTAAGTGTGGAGAGGCAACGGGTACAGTAGATGTCAACAAGGTGATAGCGAAACTGCCGGAAATTGCTGACGAGGATACACAAAAGGCGGAAAAGATAATAGAGGACGCTTTAAAGAAAATAACGATCACCAATGACACGACAAAGGATGATATTCTTGATGTGTTAAAAGAAGCGTTCGGTGATGATGCCACTGTCGGAGAGATAGAGGTGACTGAAAAAACCGACGCAACAGAGGATGCGCCAGGAAGTCTAAGCTTAAAGATAAATGTAGCTATAAACGGAAAACCGATTGTAGTCAACATCACCGTTCCGATAGAAAAGATAGAAAATATTAAAAATAGAACAGGGGTTTGGGTTCGCTTTACGGACTATGATGAACTGGGAAAGGATTCAAAGCCTTGCTATAAGTACACCGGAACCGCAGTCAAGCCGGATGTTAAAGTCTATAATAATGAAACGCTTTTGACCCTGGGTGAGGACTACACGATAGGCTATAAGAACAATATCAAGGTAGGTACGGCAGAATTGACCGTGAAAGGTAAAGGAAATTTCACGGGAGCCTCCAACGTGGTCAGCTTTACGATTATTAAAGCTGACATCGATAAGGATACAGACCATCCTACAACGATGACTGTTGTGGCGGGCACTAAGGTAGCTCCCGTTATCATGAACGGCACAAAGCAGCTTACGGCAAAAGATTATGAGCTTTCTGGAGCCGGACTAGACAAGGGCAAATATGCTAGCGCCACTGCCGACGGCACATTCAATACTTTGACCGTAAAAGGCATCGACAGCTATGAGGGAAGCAGCTTTAACATTCAGGTAAGGGTAATTGACAAGAACGCAGCGCAAAAGCTTGCGGTAACGATTGACAAGAACTTTAAGCCCGTATATGACGGAAAGGCTTTGACGCTGAATGACCTGTTTAAGGGTATGGAAAATCCAAATGGTGTGATTACAGTGACGGATTCGAAGGATAAGAACAAGACACTGGAACAAGGACAGGATTATACCGTTGTATGCAAATCAAACCTTACAAACGTGGGAACCGTGAAATTCACGGTGACAGGCATGGGCGTATACGCAGGAAGCGTAAGCAAGACCTTTAAGATAAACCCGTTAAAAGTTACCGACAGCAGTAAATTCTCGGTTACATTTGATGAAAATAAGGTATACGAATACAAAGCATCCGGAACAGTGGTTGATAATCTTACAGTAAAATATCTTGGAGAAACAGCTTCGGATACGGATGACCAAATTCTCAGACAGGGTGTAGACTACAAGGTTTCTTACAGCAACAACAAAAAAGTGAGCGATTCAAAGGATGCACAATTAAAGATAACCTTCCTTGGAAACTACAAGGGCAGTGCGCCGGTATCAAAAACCTTTCAAATAAAAGTCGCAAAGATGTCCGCAACGAATACGGCTGTCACTGTTCCTGACATGGTATACAGCAAGGCGGACAAGGCATACAAATCAACGCCGATTGTGACTGTTGACGGAGT